>NZ_CDWTMO010000043.1:0-2018 GCF_977946435.1 Frankia sp. CgKIO3
ACCTAGGAGCAGCGCGCGCTCTGTCTCGTCCTCTGGGGGGCTCGCCGGCCCCGACCGGCGTGTGGACAACGCCACCATGACTCCGGCGGCGAGCAGGCTGGCGGCTGCTATCCCCAGCAGACCCTGAGAGGACGGTCCGAAGGGGTCGGACGCGAGAAGGCCGGGTGTAGCGGGGCCACCGGTGACCACCGCGGTGTGCTGCGCCGAGACGACCGCAGCCGCGTCATCCAGGACCGCCAGCGCACGAGAGGTGCCGAGACGACCGTCGCCGTCCCCCGGCTCGGGGTCTTCGAAATCGGGATAGCTGGGTTCTGGATCATCGAGGCCGGGGTTGCCGGGTCCGTGGTTGTCGAGGTCAGCGAGGTCGTAGCCGCCGGGGGCGGGGGGCGCGGTACCTGTTTCGGTGGCAGGCCATCCCGGGACGGAGTCCGGCACATGCAGTACCTGCAGGCCCTCGCCCTGCGCGTCGGCGGGCAGCAGCAGCAGCCAGCCGGCATGGATGAGCGATGGCTTGGACAGCGTGCGGCCGTCCGGCTGGGCGCGACCCTCGTTGAGGTCGAAGATCTCCCGATACCGTAGACCATCACCGAGGAAGCGCTCCGCGATGCCCCAGAGGGTGTCGTGGTGGCGCCCCTCGGCAGGTCGCACCTCGTAGAGCTTCATCACGCGCCCGTTGGACGCGAGCCGGCCGTTCGGGTCCGCGATCGGACTGATCAACTCGGCGTGGCAGACGCGCGGTGTCATGCGGCCAGCCGGGCCAGCCGGGCCAGCCGGGCCGGTCCCCGGTTCCGACCGTGACGGCCAGGTCCGCCGGGTCGGTGTGCTGGCGCCGGGATCCGTTGTCGTGGCCACCGGAGCCCGATCACCCCTCGTGAGCGCGGGCGCCCTGTCGTCCGGAGCCGGCCGCGGAGCGACCAGGGCCGCCGAGGTCGTCGATACCGGCATCGCCGTCCCCATCCGGCCGGGCGCAGGCGGAACGGCGGGGGCCCGGGCGTATGTCATCGGAGCGACCAGAATCGTCGTCCCGGAGAACAACACGGATGTGGCGACGAGACGGCGGGCGAGGTTCTGGGGGGCGCCGCCCAGCGGTATCCGCGGGGCGAGGCCGGTACCGCGCAGCTCGGCCCGGCATTCCGCGACGAGACAGGCGGTGAAGTGCAGCCAGGCGGCCCAGAAGAGCAGGGACAGGATGGCTCGGACGACCGCGCCGGCCCCGTCCCCGCTCTGGAGCGGTGGAACCCAGTACCAGGATCAGTACGACCGGGACGCCGAGGACGACACCGGCGATCGCAGCGATGGCCCCGGCGGCGCGCAGCCGTTCCCGAGACCGCAGCTCCGCGGAGACTACCGGCACCGGCTGGCGGGCCGGCACACTCCCGGGCCTGTCATCGACCATCCGATGGGGAGGGTTGCCAGCATGCGAAAGCCGCCGTCGTGACCGCGGTGCCGCCGCCGGCGAGGCGGACGCCATCGATGCCGGCGGCGAGGACGGCCGCGCGGATCGAAGTGGTGTCGATGGTGGCGGGAGCGGCGTGGACATGAACCTCCCCGATCAGGCGCAGGGTCGGGCGCATGGGCACGCCGGGCACGGCCTCGTGCCCGGTTGCGTGGCGCTCATGCTAGGTCGCTGGAGACCGGTTTCCAGGGCGAAGCAGCAGTTCCCTGACCTTCTTGTGACCATTACCTGGATCCGGTCGACGGCATGTCTCCGCCGTGGATGCCGGCGCTCCAGGCTCTGGACCGGGGCGAGCCGAGGGAACTCGTGGGAGCGGCGCCGAACTGCCTGGATGTCCGCACGCCGATCCCGTGCAGTGAGCACCCGGCCTCCTCGCGCTGCTGTGCCTGGACGGCGACAGAGGGACAAACTCGTTGTAATCGTACCAGTGCGGTTGCGTAGAGGAAATTTCGGGATGAAAGATCTACAGTTTATTACCCAAGGTGGGCATCTAATGCCATTCTAGTACTAAATGTTCAAATTTATTCTTACGTTGAGTTAGGATTCGGAATAAAATAACTTG
>NZ_CDWTMO010000043.1:2102-25069 GCF_977946435.1 Frankia sp. CgKIO3
GAAAGATCTACAGTTTATTACCCAAGGTGGGCATCTAATGCCATTCTAGTACTAAATGTTCAAATTTATTCTTACGTTGAGTTAGGATTCGGAATAAAATAACTTGTTCACTTCGGGGTCCTCGCGAGCCCGTGACCTGCGAAGACGCATATTGGCTTGCATTAATTACTTCATTACGAATTCCAACGTGTTGCCATGATTGATCAGATTTGTCGTGGTTGCCTGCAGATCGGGTAGCTGTCGGCTTATCCGCCCGGCCGCTTGTTGGGCCGCCGGTGTGGTCACGGTTCGCACGGCATTGTTCCTCTCGGGACTCGAGCAGAGGGGGACGCGAGCAGGTCGGATGTCGGGGGACAGGCGACCTGGACGGGAAGGACGGCTCCGCGGCGCACCAGCACCCCGCGACCTGGAGGCGCGGGGCCGCCGATCGTGCGGGACAGCCGGACTCCGAGCAGTTCGCCGTCGCTCGGCCGCCCCGGGGCCAGGAGCAGCCCGTACCCACCGCGGCGGACGTCGACGAGGAATCCGCGGTACTGGCCCAGCAGCTCCTCGGTCGTACCGGCGACGATCAACACGCCGCCGCCGTCGCGTGCGGCCTGCCAGAAGGCCGCCAGCTCGGCCGCGGCCCGTTCACCGACCAGCTCGGCGTCGTCGACGAGGACGACCAGAGGTTCGTCCCCTGACAGGCCGGTTGGCAGGTCGGTCAGCGACCGGATGGTGTCGGTCCGACGGGTCTCCGGCGTGACGGCTAACTCCCCCCGCCCGCGGCCGCCGCGACGGCAGGTGCCGTCGCTTCCCGCCTCCTCCACGAGGTTCATGGTCCCGTCCAGGATGGCTACGACGCCGGGTCGGTGGGCGAGGGAACGAAGGGGAGACGGACGCGGCGTCAACGCGACGATTCGGGCACCATCGGTGAGGAGTGACAACGCCAGCGTGAGTAGAACGCAACTGCGCCCGGACCGTGGCGGGCCACTGATCATGAAACTGGGGCCGTCGGTGTCCAGATCCACCTCGACGATCTCCAGCTCGTCCCCTCCGATTCCGATCGGCACGTGCAGCGAAGATCGATTTTCTGGACGCATGGCCGCCGCCGCGGATCTCCGCGACCGCCCGGGCGTGCGTTCCATCTGCTCGGATGTGACGAGGGAGGGCAGCGCGTCGATCCGGAAGGGACGACGATCGAAGCGATCCGGCGGCCTTCGCGACACCTCCACAGATCGGCCCGCCTGGGACATCGCCCGAGAGCCCACCGCCCGCAGTGCCGCAACCTGAGCCTGGCCTGTGGGGTCCGCGTCGAGCAGCGCGATCTGTGTCTCCACGGGACTGGGGAACCGGCCTCCGACCGCGACCCCACGTCCGGCGGACAGCGTCCCGGGCATGTCGAAGGGGGACAGGCCAGCGAGCGCGTAGTCGGAAGGGTCGGCCATCCGCAGGAGTAATCGTTCGTCGACGAGCGACGCCAGCCGCCCGATCAACCCTCGTCGATCGGTAGTGATGATCACTCGTAGGCCCACCGCCTGACTTTCGCGCAACAGCCGCAGAAGCTGGTCGACGAGATCCCTCCGTCGACGTCCTCAAAGGCGGCCAGAAATCCTTCGAACCTGTCGACGAGCAGCACCAGGTACGGCGATGGGCGCATGGCGTCGCCCGCATCGCCGGGGGGCGGCCGCCACGACCGTCGGGCCTCGGCAAGATCCATGAAGCCTTTCCGAGAGAGGATCGTCTGCCGTTCGCTGATCTCGTTGGCCAGACGGGCGAGGAACCTCGTGACCCGCTCGGGATCGTCCCGGCTCTCACCACGGCACCGGAGTGCGGCAGGTCCGCGAGGGGTGCCAGGGCGTTGCCGCCGCAGTCCAGTCCGTAGAGATGGAGCTCGCCGACGGGCAGGGCGGTGGCGAGGGCGCCGGCAGCGGTGCGCAACACGGTCGAGCGCCCGGTTCGTGGCGAGCCGACGATCATGAGGTGGCCGCCGTGTTCCAGATCGATCGTGAAGGGCAGCTGAAGCTGACGGTCACAGTGATCGGACAGCCCAATGGCAACGGGAGGGAGCCGAACGAGACCGTCCGCGTGGAGCCCAGGGCGTCCGCTGGAGTCCGCCGGATGGTGACCGTCGCCATCCGCGGCGATGGTGTGGTCGCTCGGGCTGGTGTGGTCGCTCGGGTCGGTGCGGCCGGCGGTCGCCCCGACGAGGGCGTCGAGGGTAATCCGCTCAGGGAGCGGGGGAAGCCACGGACTGGGTATCGGAGGGATCCCGAGCCTCGTCGAGGCCTCCCGTACTGCCGAGACCAGAGCAGCCAGGTCGGTGCGCGGCTCTGCCAGGGACACGTCTTCCGACGGCGGTCCGTACGATGGCGCCGGCACCGCCTGGGACGTGTCGGCATCCCGACGTGGAGCGTCACCCGGTTCCGGCCACGGTAGCGGGGTGACCCTGGGCGCAGGGATTCCGGACGAGCCGTCTCCGCCTGGTTTGGTGACCGGATCCGGTCCACCGATCCACCCGGTCTGAACGGCTGTCGTGATGCCCGGGCCGGTGCGTACCACCGCCCGACCGGGGGTGGCCGGACTGATCAGAGCAGCGTCCGGGCAGCCGACGACGTCCTCGCTCTCCGCCGCATCGGTGACCCGCAACGCGATGCGCAGGTTCGTATTCGCCCGGATCTCCGGTGACACCATCCCTGCGGGGCGTTGGGTGGCCAGCAGGAGATGGATCCCGAGCGACCGTCCGCGTTGGGCCAGGTTGACCAATCCGGCGACGAATTCGGGTAGTTCGCGGGCTAGCGTGGCGAATTCGTCGACGACCAGAAGCAGGCGGGGAATCGTCGGACGCCCGATGGGATGAGGGAGCAGACGTCGAAAGGCGTCGAGGTCCTTCGCTCCGGCCGCGGCCAACATCCGTTCCCGTCTGCGAAGCTCGGCGGTGAGCGAGCTCAGCGCGCGTCGGACCAGGTGCGGATCGAGGTCGGTGACCATACCGACGGTGTGGGGAAGAGCGGCGCACTCGGCGAACGCGCTGCCTCCCTTGTAGTCGACCAGCACGAAGATCATTTTGTCCGGGCGGTACATTACGGCGTGCGCAGCAATGATCGTCTGCAGCAGTTCGGACTTTCCCGCCCCGGTCGTGCCAGCGACCAGCCCGTGTGGCCCGTCGCGAGAGAGATCGATCGTGAACCTCCCACCCTAACCGATCCCGACTGGTACCGCCCTGCTCGCCGTGCCCCGGGGCGGCTGCGGCACCGATGACCAGAAATCTTGGATCACCTTCGGCGTGGGTGGGTCGGCGCCGAGGATGTCCAGGAGCCGGACGGCGGAGGGAAGGCTCTCGGAGTCGTGGTCACCGGCGTCGCGCAGCGGCGTCAGGGCTCTGGCGACCGACTCACACCAGCCGGCCGCGGAGGTCCAGTCCCGCGGCATCGACGGTCGGTGCTCCGGCATGGTCGGTGAGACCGGGCCGGCCGGTGAGACCGATGAGGTCTGGGCAGACGTGTCTGATCACGGCTGACCGGTCCTGCCGCATCAACAACTCGTCGCCGTCCTGTTCGACAACGGCTCGGCATTCGGGCGGAAGGTCCCGGACGTCGGCTTCCAGGCAGATGACGTGGATGCCGACCGCCGGTCCGTCGCGTAGCACGGTCGTCATTCCGGGGACGGAGCGCAGTATCCGGGCCCCGTCCAGCACGACCAGGATGTCGGGGTCGGATCTGGGCGCCTCGGGCGGATGGGCGCAGCGACTCTCGATCAAGGATGTCAGTTCGGCGATCCGGCGGGAGCGGCTGACCTCGTCGGCTCCAACGAAAATGGTCTTCTCCTGTACCAACGGCCGACAGTGCGGCAGCCAGCGGATCCATCGCCAGGCATCGACGAAGCCTGTGGACCCGATCAGCAGGCAAATCCGGAGATCGCGAGGGCTGTGCAGGACAGCGGCCTGGATGACGAGCCAGCTGCCGAGAAGCTGCGGCAACATGCCCCGACCGGTGACGCCGAGCACTCCCCGCTCGGCTAGAGCGATGACGGCGGGGACATCGGGAGCGACCCAGGCCGGGAGCTGCCGGGGCGTGACGGCTACAGGGGAGGGGTCCGTGGTCCGGACCCTGCTTGGCAGGTCGGCCGTGCCGAACCTCAGGTGCAGGTGATCGGGGGGTCATGGCGACGCCGCTCCCACAGCGTCGCAGTCGGTCCCTGAGCGGTGGCGAGCAGGCTTGCCGGATCGGGGTGGCTGCGATGACGCTCGGTGCATTCCGCCGCGAGCGCGGCACGAGCAGTGGCCTCGACGTCGTCCCGCTCCTGCCGGTAGCGGGCCATGGCTGCACGGAACTCCCGACCCTCCCGCCGTCGGCCGCTCACCACGGAGGCGACCAGGCTCACCGGCGCCAGCACCGCGAAGAGCAGAACGTAGACTGTTCGCAGCAGGGCAGCCGTGCCCAGGGCGGCGGCGAGCGGCAGCACCGTCGTGAGGACCGGGACACGGCGGGGTTCGGCGGGTGCGGCCGGCAGGGCGAAGACGGACCCCCGATCCAGCGGATGCAGGCGAGGCGGACGGTTGACGTCGAGCATGCCAGGAGCGGAGACGGACGGGCGGGTCAGCACCGTGAGCGGTGCGGGCCGCACGAGCAGCAACGTCACCGGGGCGATCAGCACCGCGGCCAGGATGGTGCTGGCAGGCGACGATGGGTGGTCGCCGACGACGGCCGCGCCCGGACCGGCTGTGACGGTGCACCGACCGCCGACCTCGACCCGGATGGTCAGCGCGGGCTCGTCGCTGCTGTGACCCTCCAGCGTGACAGTGCAGCCGGGTCCCGAGCCGACGGTGAACTCACCCGCCGGCAGGTGATGAATGTCGCCCGCCCCGGGCCCACCGATGATCATCAGGTCGACCAGACCCGTCCCGCGGACCCGCCGGGACACCGTGGCATCAAGGCTCACCACCGCACCCTCCCGCAGCGGCGAGGAGGCCAGGGTTGTCTCCGGGTCGAGTGGACGGACGGTACCGGAGACGTTGATCGAGGGCCCGGCCCGCGCCAGTGTGGGAGTACGCCGATGCGGGCGGACAGCGGCGGCCATCGCCCCGGCCACTGCACGGAGCGGGGTTTCCGGGGCGGCGGTCAGTAGTACGTCCGTGCTGGAATTCTGGGTGGCATCGAGGACGGTGAGGGTGAAGCGCATGTATGGAAGATACGGCGTGGAAAAGCGGGGAGCGGGACGGGCCGACGGGGAGTTCTTCTACTTGGTGTTGTGGTCGAAATATGTGGTGGCGCAGAAACCACCATGACGATTCATGGCGAGTCGCAAGGATGATGCTCCCGCCCGGCCGTGCGTGCCATCGTCCGGGTGCGCATCACCTCCGCACCCGCCAGCTCCACCATGGCGTCACTCACCTCGGCAGCGTCGGCTGGGATCGGGAAACCGACCGCAGGTTCGGGTGAGCGCGCCTGGCCGGTCGGAGACGGCCCGGCCGACAGGGCCACTCCGACGCTCACTGACATGCTGATCCGATGACCGTGCACGTCCAGCGGTTCGTCCAGGGAGGAGATGAGCCGCTCGGCCAGGGTTGCGGCCTCGGCTGCGGTAACGGGTCCGGTGACGATGACGAACTCGTCCCCGCCCCAGCGCCCGAGAATGTCGCCGGGGTGGAGTACCTTCGAAAAGCGGCGGGCGGCGGCATCCAGAACGGCATCGCCCGTCGGATAGCCGAAGGAGAAATTGACTCGACGAAATGCATCCAGGTCAAGGAAGAGAACGGCCGTTCCGCGGTTGTGCCCGGTTTTGGCCGTGCCTGTTGTGATGGCCGTGCCGGCGGCGGCTGGCAGGGCGTGTCCGGGGGTTGTTCCGGGCGCCACGGTGGTCACAGTGTCCGGCGGGCCCGCGGCCAGTCGGGCAGCGAGAAGCGCGCGCAGCCCCGTGCGGTTCACCAGCCCGGTTGTCGCATCTGTCGACGCGTGATGCCGCAGCTCCTCCTCCCGCTGGTGTCGCTCGGTGACGTCGTCGACGACGACGATCAGACCGTCACCACGGATCAGCGGGCGCAGGCGTACGTCGAGCCAACGATAACCATGTGGCGTCGGTTTCGGGATCTCGATCCGGGCCTGCTTGCGCCGTCGGTCGATAATCTGCCGGGACAGGATCGCCAGTGCCCGCACCGGGGCAGCCGGATCGGCGAGCGCCGCGGCGGCCAACAGGGTCGCGGGTCGGGCTGTGGCTCGTTCCGCCGGCCGAGCCGCTGAGTTGGCCGCGTTGTCGCATGCCGCCAACCAGCTGATGCCCGGCCGGACGGGGAGCAGGGCCACCCCGGTGGCGGCATTGCGGCGCCATGCCTCGTTGAGGCGGGTCACCGTTCCCTCCGGGCCGAGCACGGCGACCGACGAGGGGAGGGAGTCAAGGACGGCCACCGCGACGTCGTCGGTCAGCACCGAGCTGGTTCCTTCCGACTGCCGGTCCAGGGGTGGCCGGGTAGGTGAGTTGGACGTACCTGCCTTGCGGTACTGGACACGGGTGGGTCTGCCGTGGGAGCGACGAGTCACGCGCTCCCACGGCCGGGCGGGACTACTGTGGTGAGATCAATCCGATCATCCCGGCTTCCTCGTATACGTGTTTTCGGTTTTGCTGACCGGTGTGCGGAGTGGGGGTTGGGTGAGTGCGGCGGGTGCGGGCGGATAGTGACTCCGCTGGGCGAGGGTGGCTGCAGCCGGTCAGCCGGTCAGCTGCGGCGACGGACAATATGGAATCCCGCCTCGGCCAGAATCATCGGTATCAGCCTGATGGTCTCGCGGTCCTTCTCGCGACTAGGGGCATCAAGGTCGTCCCACGGCACAAGCATGGGATGAGTTTTTCGATCGTTGTCCCGGTGGGGTCCGTACCGCCACCCGTTAGCCTGGCGCTCGACCATCCACCGCTCGTGTTCCCGCTTCGCGAGAATTTTGACCTCGTTGTGCTGCGCGTCGGTCACATTGAAAGAAAAGGGATCGTCCCGGACAGCGCCGGCAACGATTCCGCAGCCGATCATATCGAGTTTCCGGCGGATGTCGCGGGCCTGTTCGTAGTTGGCGTTGCGAAAGTCCTCCGAGAGATTTTCCCAGGCGACGAGCGCGCGGTTTTCTTCCGGTCTTTCGCCGGCTTCCATCCGCCGCCGACAGTAGTCTCGGTGTATTCCTTTGGCGAGCTGTTCGACCTGGGGATCCTGTAGCTGGTCGGGATCGCAGACGCGGTCCAGCAGCGGAAAAACGGTGAGGCCGCGGTAGAGGATGTCCAGCGGTCGCGCGCCGTCACCGCTACCGAAGGCCTGCCCGAAGGGGGTCATGCGGTCCACCCGAACGATCACCTTGCGGTGTCCGGGCAGCCGGGAAACCGCAAGAGCCTTGCGTAACGCCAGTTCCTCGTCCTCGTAGCAGATGAACACCAACTGCATGGTACCTTCCGGGGCGTATCCATCCAGGAGAGCGTTCAGGTCGACCTCGTCGGAACCCGTATCCTGGCAGGTGGTGTCTATCGTCGCCTCGACGAGGCCATAGCGGGTCTGCAGCAGCCTCAGTACACCGCTGGCATTCTTGTCGATGAGGGTCACCTGCATCCGCGACGTCGCACCTACCTCTCTGCGGCGCCGCGCGAGTTCCAGGAGCAGCTCCCGGCCGAACGGGCCCATGCCCACTATCACGACGGACAGGCCGGGGGCGCGAACGCGATCCGTTCGTCGTCGAGCAGAAGACCTGCACCGAGACGGGCGGTGTTGAAGAACTCGACCGTGAGATGACCGATGTGTTCCCTGCCGAGCAGAAGCGTCCACAGGGCGTCGAGCACGTCAGGATCCGACTCCTCCGCGTAGCATGTCAGCGGGCGGTGGCGCTGGCGTGACACCTGCTCCGCCGCCGCGACGACAGCAGCGTTATATCCGGACGCAGTCCCACACACGTACAGTTGGTCGGCCCGGGCCACGCCAGCCCGCCGTAACACATCCTCGCGACGCGCATCTCCTCGTAGCAGGACCAGACCTAGACGGCGGGCATGTTCCGCGATTTCGATACTGTCGGCGTCATCGATCAGTACAACCTGGCGGGACGCGGCCCGCAGGCGTTCCGCGAAGGCAAGCGCCGTCGGTCCGCTGCCACAGATGACCGCGTGCCCCCGGGACAGTGTGGCCTGGAGGGCGGCCATCGGTTTGACCAGCGCATCCGCGAGTACATAAGCAGTGGCCGTAGGCGCCAGGAAGCGGGCGATCTCAAAGGAGATCGGGAGACCGACGTCATTGGGCAGGTCCGGTGGCTGGACGAAGAAAAGCCCCAGGCTGCCGTAGGCGATGTCGGTGGCGCTGAGGCCGGCGCCGGGGCTTCGGGACATCTGCCAAAGCCCGACCACCCCCAGGCTGAATGCTGAAACCGCGGCAAGCAGGCATAGGCGTCGCCAGCCGGCGGGCGGCTGGAACAGTCCGTTGAACATCCAGCGGACGGTCCGCACCGGGTGGCGTATCCGGGAGGAAACGACTGCCACGGCGCCTTCCATGTTCCGAAAAATGATCAGCAGAACATCATAGAACATGGTGCCTACCAGCCTCCTGTCTCCTCCGCCGGCCAACAGTTCAGCCAGGCCCGGGGACCGGACATCGGGAGGTTTCGTCGGGGAGCCGGACCCGTGATTGATCTCTCCCTGATATTCATCGACAAGATATTCCGACGACCGGGAAAGTAACGGAATCGATGTCCGCCGGGGTGAGGATTCAGCGGGTGAATCGACGGCGGCCGGCGGCCGGCGACTCGCCCGGGCATGGCCCCCTTCCGCGGCACGCGGCGCTGCACTCACACGCACCCCTCTCACCGGTGCCCGGCAGGAGCCGGCGGAAGCGGCCACCCTGGCCTGGCGGGTGCCGCGCTCACCTGGTCCCGGCCTGAGCCGCGCTGCTGGTCCCGGTCTGAGCCGATGGTTCCGGACCACCGTGCGGCGCACGCCGCCTTGCCCGGTTGCCGTCAAGAACGTCCCCGCCAGTCATACCCGAAACGTCCCCATCAGCCGTACCTGATCGCTACCCGGCCGGGTCAGGATAAGGCGAGTGGCGCAACGCCAGTCATCACTCACAGGTATTGGGTAGGTACTCCTCGATGAATCGGGCGGGGATGACGGAAGGGTGTTCTCTGTGGTTGGTGACGAGGCCGCTCACAGGCCGGGGCGAATCGTTCCTGAAAGTGGCAGCTACGAGGGTAGCGCCGGGTGCGGCCCTGCCACCCTGCTCCGGGACCTTGCCGGCGAGCGGGGATGGCCCCCGACGGAGCTGCGGGCGGGCGGCGCTCGGCCGGCAGCCCTGCTGGTGCCACCGGCCGGTTGGGGCAGTCTCGGGGATGAGGCCATGATGCGTGTCGCCTGGGCGGCGCTTGCGGCCCGGCACGGTGCGTACTGCCGCTACGTTGACGTCGGCGCCCCATCCTGGCAGCGCACGCTGGGGACGGCTCCCGCAGGAGATCTGGAACCGGTGCTGCTGGCACGGGGCGCGGCCGCCTGGGATGCGTGGCTGGGCATGGTCCCGCTGCTCGCATCGGTCACCGAGGTCCACATCCTCGGTGCGGACATCCTGGACGGAGCCTACGGTGCCGAGCTCGCGGTCCGCTACGCGCAGCTGGCCGCGCTGAGCCTGCACGCCGGCGCCCAGGTCACCCTGCTGGGGCACAGCTGGCGGGCACAGGCAGATCCGGCCGCAGCCCGCGCGCTGCGTTGCCTGAGCGGACATGTGCGGGTGTGCGCGCGGGACCCGCACTCCCAGGCCCGGCTGGCCACGCTCGGCATCACCGCCGAACTGGTCGCCGAGCTGGCTTTCCTGCTCGAGCCGGATCTCCACCAGCCCGGTGGGGCGCCGGCGCGGGCATGGCTGGACCGGCAGCGCGCCGACGGCCGCCGGGTGGGCGCAGTGAACATCAACCATCTGGTAGCGGGCCGGGTTCCCGAGCTGTTCGACGGGTACGTGGACGGGCTGGGCGATGCCGGGCTGGCCGGCGCGTCGTGGCTGCTGATCCCGCACGACCGGCGCGGGGAACAAGGCGATTTGATGCTCGCCGAGCGGCTGCACCGCCGGCTGGACGAGCGGGAACCCGGACGTGACCACGTGCTGCACACCGACGCCGGACCGGCCGGAGCCAAGGCACTCGTAGGTGCGGTGGACATGGTCCTCACCGGTCGGATGCATCTGGCGGTTGCGGCGATCAGCCAGGGTGTCCCCCCTCTGGCGGTCGGCTACCAGGACAAGTTCTCGGGCCTGCTGGAAAGCGCGAGGCTGCCGGCATGGTGTGAACTCGAACCCGCCCAGGCCTGTGCTGGCGAGCGTCTCGCCGATGTGCTCCGCACCGTTCTCGCGCAGGCGCCCGCGCTGCGCCGCAACCTGCGGGCCGCCTGGCCGGAGCTGATGGCATTGGCGCGCCGCGGCCTGCCGGACGCCACTGGAGAGCCACACTGAGCCGGAGCGGGGTCTGGTCCGGGCACGAGGTCCGGCGAAGCCTGAGCTGGATGTGTGGTCAGTTCGTGGATTTCCGTCAGTTCCCGAATTCGCGGTCAGTTCAAGGTCATGGGCGCGGCGGTTCGGGCCGCAGGCGAGAGGCCCGCGGCTGCGAGCGGCACCGTTCCCAGAGCGTGAGGTAGGCGCGGGCCATCTGGCGGTCGGTGAAGGTGCTCACGGCCGCCTGCCGTGCCCGTTCCCCCAGCCGGTGGCGCAGGAGCGGATCATCCCGCAACCGGCACAGCGCAGCGGCCAGGGCGGCCGGGTCGCCAGCGGGCACGAGCAGCCCGGTCTCGCCGTCGATCACTGCTTCGGGGACGCCGCCGACCGCTGTCGCCACCACCGGCAGCCTGAATAGCATCGCCTCGACGATCGCCAGCGGAAAGCCCTCCGTCCTGGACGGCAGGCAGAAGACGTCGAAGCCGGCTAGGGCGCCGCGCGCCGCGTCGGACCAGCCGGCGAGGGCGAACCGGTCGGCCACCCCGCTGGCCGCCGCGAGCTCGATCAGCTGGCGGCGCTCGGCCCCGTCACCGACGACAACCACGTTCGCCCCGTCCATCGTGGCCAGAGCGGCGATGAGCACGTCATAGCCCTTCATCCGATCGAGCCGGCCGAGGCTACCTACCACCATCGGGCCCGGCCTGGCCGGCCGGTGCGGTGGGGCGCCGAGGTCGGGGACACCATTCGGGATGCTGCACACCGAACCGCGTCCCAGGACGTAGAAGTCCTCCACCCGTCGCGCGTTGCCGGCTCCCACGGCGATCCGAGCGTCCGCCCGCCGCGACAGCGCCCTGGTCCGCAGGAGCAGCGGCAGGTCAGTCGTCCGCAGCGGAAGCTGATCGACGGCGACGACCCGCAGATCGCAACCGGCCACTCCGGCCGCCAGACCGGCGGTCAGCATCGGCGCGCACGCCCACGGCACACACCGGTTGACGTGCAGGACGTCGGGGCGTACCCGGCGCAGCAGCCGCACGTGCGCGCCAGTCCCCCCGCGCACGACATGGACGGACGCGCCGCCGCGCCGACGGCCGGCGACCCATTCGACCAGCCCGGCGTCGGAACCGGCAACCTGGACGTCCAGGCCCGGATCCGCCGCCGCCGCGAGATTGCCCAGGCTGATCTCGGCGCCCCCACGGCCGGCTGTGTCGGTGTAGAGCAGCACCTTCACGCGATGACCACCCTATTCACCTCAACCTGTCGAACCCAACCCGGTCACACCCAACCCATCGGAGAACATTTCCGGACGGATGTGAACAAAACAAGGCGCAGAAGAGCGTTTGACTATCGTGATACCCGCCACCAATCGTGATACCCGCCGTCAAAGGAACAAGCCCTGCCGCCCCTGGCGGCGTCGGCGTCCGAGCGTTTCGCGATCATGGAGCTGGCCGTGCCCGGCATCTCGCGGAAGCCACGATCGACCACTATCAGGATGACCTACGCCGGCTGTGGTTCGCTGAGGGTCGGTAGGCTGGAGCAGTCATCTCTGGATGGCGGTCCGTCGCCTGGCCCGCCCGGGAGCGTTCACGCAACGCCACCCTCGTGGCTAGCTGGTGCTTTCTGCGGCAAGAGGGTGTGTTGATGTCGATCGAGGAGTCCGGGGTAACCGAGGTGGCGGGGCCGCGGTCCGGCTACCGGACCGACGCGGTCGCGGCCGATGCCGCAGCCGCTCCCGACGGGACGGCTGTCCGTCTCGCCGGCCGCGTGGTCCTGTGGCGCCGTATGGGCGGGCTGATCTTCGGGCATCTCCAGGACCGTAGCGGCCGGGTGCAGGTTTCCCTGTCCAAGACCGATCTGGGTGCCGAGGTCGTCAAGGAATGGTCCCGGGCTGTGAAGATCGGCGACTTCGTCGGGGTCGCCGGCAGCCTCTACACCACCCGCCGCGGCGAACGGACCGTCGCCATCTCCGAGATGACGGTGCTGAACCGGACCGTGCGTGCCCTTCCGGACAAGTGGCAGGGCCTGTCCAACGTCGAGGCCCGCTACCGCCGCCGCTACCTCGACCTGCTCGTCAACGCCGAGTCCCGGGAACGCTTCCAGACCAGAGCGAACATCATCAGGCGGATTCGGCGTTTCCTCGACGACAACGACTTCCTCGAAGTCGAAACCCCGATGCTGCAAGAGGCAGCGTCCGGCGCCGCGGCCCGCCCGTTCATCACCAGGCATAACGCCCTCGGTGAGGACTTCTACCTGCGGATCTCCCCCGAGACCTATCTCAAGCGGATCGTCGTCGGCGCCTACGACCGCGTCTACGAACTCGGCCGCAACTTCCGCAACGAAGGCATGGACTCCTCGCACCTCCAGGAGTTCACGATGCTGGAGTGGTACGCCGCCTACTGGGACTACCACGACAACATGGCCTTCGTCCGCGAACTGATCATCACGGTCCTCGACGACGTCCTCGGCACCCGGGCGGTTACCTACGAGGGTATCAAGATCGACTTCGGCACCGACTGGCCGGAGATCGACTACCGGGCCGAGGTGGAGCGGCGCACCGGCATCGACCTCACCGTCGTCCGTGATCTTCCCACTCTGCGCGCCCGGGTGGCCGAACTCGGCCTGGACGTCGGGACCTCCCCGTCCTACGCCGGCCTGGTAGACTTGCTCTACAAGAAGACGGTCCGAACCGATCTCGTCCAGCCGTGCTTCCTCGTGCACCACCCGGCGGAACTAGTCCCGCTGGCCCGGCGCAGCGACACCGATCCCACCGCGCTTGACATGTTCCAGATCGTGGTGAACGGCGTGGAGATCGTCAAGGCCTACTCCGAACTCGTCGATCCCGCCGAACAGCGGCAGCGGCTTGAGGAACAGGCCGCGCTGCGGGAGGCCGGCGACGACGAGACCATGATGCTCGAAGAGGACTTCATCGAGGCCATGGAATACGGGATGCCCCCGATGTCCGGCCTCGGGCTCGGCATCGACCGGTTCGTTGCCCTACTCACTGACGCCCTGACTCTCCGCGATGTCGTCCTCTTCCCCACCATGCGCGGCGCCCACAAAGACCAGACAGCCCCCGTCGAAGATGACCTGTGACGGCTCCGGCCCGTGGGATTCCCTCGTTTCGACTCGCCCGTCCGTGGTCCCGCCGAGGCCACTGCCGCCGACTAGAGATGCATGATCTTGAAATTGTCCAGGCGTCTCGAACGTACGTTCAAAACGCCTGGTCGATGCGGAGGCTCGGGGATTTGAACCCCGGAGGGGGTGTATGCCCCCAACCGCATTAGCAGTGCGGCGCCATAGACCGGACTAGGCGAAGCCTCCCAACGTGCCTGCTCATCATAGCGTCTCCCACGACGGTGCTGACGCTTGGTCCGAGCGGATCCCGGCGGGCTGGATCACGTCTGTGTGGTCCGGCCGGCCGGTTCCGCGCGGTCCATGGGTTCCATCGGTCCCAGGGCCGCGAGGATCGCGTCCGCGATCTCACGGCGCCGTCCGCCGTCCGCCACCGGACCACCATCGGCCTCCCGCACGTAGAAGGCGTCCACCACGTCTAGTCCGAGGGTCGCGACGATGGCGGTGGCGACATCGATTCGCAACCCGGACAGCGCCCGTACGATCCGGTACAGCACGCCGGCCTGGTCGGGGGCGCGTACCTCGATCACGGTCATCGATCCCAGGTCGTCATCGAAGATCACTTGAGGTGCGCCGGGCGTGGTCCACCGCTTGGCCCCGGCGTAGTCGCGTTCCCGGGCAGCGAGCCGACCGGCGACGTCGAGGATGCCGGCGAGCGCGGCCCGCAGGTCGGCGAGCAGCCGCGCCGGCTCCGGTACCCGTCCGTGCGGCGCGGCCACGGCGGCCTGCAGCAGCGCCCGACCGCCGTTCCTCCGGGCCGAGGCCCGCCGGATGTCCAACCGGTTCAGCGCAAGGACACCAGCGATGATCGCCAGCAGTCCGACGTGGTCGGCGCTGACCACCACGATCTCGAACATGCTCTCGTCCGGCAGCGGATTGACCTGGACGACGTGCTCGTCGGGCAGCGCGAGCAGACCACGCTGCCGATCGTCGAGGTGCGGGGGACACGGGACCCGCTCGCCGCCGAGGACGGCCCGGGCCCGCTCGACGAGGTCACCGATCAGCCGCGCCTTCCAGGCGTTCCACGCGGTCGGGCCGGTGGCCCGGGAGTCGGCCTCGGTCAGTCGGTGCAGCAGGGTGAGGATCCGCACGCTGCCGGCGGACGCGGCGACGCTCTCGATTGTCCCGGGATCGTCGATGTCCCGCCTGGTCGCGGCCTCGCCGAGAAGCAGGTGGTGGCGGACCATGGCGACAAGCACGTCAACGTCCTCGGGCGGCAGGCCCAGCCGCGGGCCGATCCGTTCGATCTGCACGATGCCCGCGTCGGTGTGGTCGCCGGGGAAGCCCTTACCGATGTCGTGCAGGAGGGCGCCGAGCAGCAACAGATCCGGCCGGTCCACCTCGCGGGTGTGCGCGGCGGCCCGCGCCGCGGCCTCCATCAGATGCCGGTCGACGGTGTAACGGTGGTAGGGATTGCGTTGTGGTCTGCTGCGCACCGCCGCCCACTCCGGGATGAGCCGGACGAGCAGCCCCACCTGGTCGAGGGATTCCAGCACCCCCACGGCCGCGTCGCCGGTGGCCAGCAGCGTGACCAGCGCGTCACGGGCGGCGTCAGGCCAGGGGTCGGGCATCGGTGGAGCCTCCCGGGCCAGCCGGTCGACGGCGTAGCGGCCCAGCGGGAGCCCGCTTCGTGCGGCCACGGCGGCGGCCCGCAGCACCAGGACCGGGTCCTTCGCCGGATCGACGTCCCGGGCGAGCTGGACCTCGCCGTCCTGGTCGACCACCCCTTCGCCGAGGGGGCGGCGGGCTGGCCGCCGGCCGCCACCGCGCCACCGCGCCACCGACCGCAGGCCGGCCGCGACCCGGTACCAGGTGGTGTCCCAGGTCCAGGAGATGGCGCGTCCGGCGTCGGCGACCGCGTGCGCGAGCGCGAGCGCGTCGGCGTAGCCGAGCATGGTGGCGACCGCCTCGGAGTCCTGGAGCAGGAGCCGATCGTGGGCTCGTCCCCGACTCAGCCGGCGGATCTCGCCGCGGGCATCGAGCAGCACCTGACCGGCGGCGGTTACCCGCTCGGAGGGGGACTCGGCGACCCAGGCCGCCGCGAGGGCGTGCAGGGCATGGACGTCACGTAGTCCGCCGCGGGATTCCTTCAGGTCGGGTTCGAGCAGGAACGCGACCTCACCGAGCCGGGCGGCCCGTTCCGCGACGGCCTCGGCGAGCTCGGGCAGTCGTTTCGGGGCATGGGACCGCCACCGGGCGCGAGCCCGCTGGGCGAGTTGCGTGGCCAGCGTCGCGTCACCCGCGACGTGGCGGGCGTCGAGCAGGCCGAGCGCGGCCTTGAGGTCACCGTCGGCTACCATGATGGCCTCGTCGACGGTGCGCACGCTGTGATCGAGGCCTACCCCCGAATCCCACAGCGGATACCAGACCGCGTCGGCGACGGTGGAGATGTCGTTCTGTTTGCCGTCGTGGACGAGGACGAGGTCGAGATCGCTGCCGAACGCGGGCTCCGCGCGTCCGTAGCCGCCGACGGCCACCAGGGCCATTCCCGGCCCGGGATCGCCGAACAGGTCGACTAGGGCATGGTCGGCGAGGTCGGTGAGGATGCGGCGCAGCCGTGGGCCGGTCGCCGTGGGCAGGCGCTCGGAGCGGCCCTTGAGGATCTCCAGGCGGTCCGTCATGGCTGTCCTCCTCCGTTCGGCCGTCTGGCCGTGATCGATCTCGGATCTGGATCGATCACGGCCAGCGGAGCGCCGAGCCGAGGACACAGAAACGCGCACCAGCGCAACTGTGGTCTCGGGTGGTGCCGGATCGTGCGGTGTCGCGGGTGGTGCGTGTCGCGGGTGGTGCGTGGTGCCGGGTGGTGCGTGGTAACGGTGATGGATGGAGTCGGGTGGTGCGGTGGAGCCGTGCCGCGGTGGCGTTGCCACGCCCGGCACTACTACAGCGCGTCCGCCCCCCGCTCGCCGGTACGGACCCGTACCACCGACTCGACCGGAACGACCCAGATCTTGCCGTCGCCGATCTTGCCGGTCTGCGCCGACGACGTGATCGTCGCGACCAGATCGTCGACCGCCCCGTCCGCGACGACCACCTCGATCTTGATCTTCGGCACGAAGTCGACCTTGTACTCGGCGCCGCGGTAGACCTCGGTGTGGCCCTTCTGCCGGCCGTAGCCCTGGACCTCGGAGATCGTCAGTCCGTGCACGCCCAGGGTCTCGAGCGCCGCCTTCACGTCGTCGACCTTGAACGGCTTGATGACGGCGGTGACGAGCTTGGTCATGCCTGGGCCTCCTCGGGCACCTTGATGGGGCTGATGCTGCTCGTGGGCAGCGAGCCGCTACCGCCGATGGACGTGAAGCGGTACGCCGTCTCCCCGTGCAACGCCTCGTCCATGCCGGCGATCTCGTCGTCGGCGTTCAGCCGGAGACCGATGGTGTACTTCAGGGCGAGAGCGATGATTGCCGTCACGACGGCCGAGTAGCCCAGCGTCGCGCCGACGGCGAGCACCTGCTCCCCGAAGACGCTCCACGGGCCGCCGTAGAAGATGCCGTCCTTGCCGGCCTCGTTCGTGTCGACAGTGGCGAAGAGGCCGGTCAGCAGGGCGCCGAGCACACCGCCGACCAGGTGGACCGCACCGACGTCGAGCGAGTCGTCGATGCCGACCTTGCCCTTGATCGAGGTGGCCAGGGCGCAGACGACGCCAGCGATGCCGCCGACGGCGATCGAACCCATCGGAGAGACGAAACCACAGGCCGGGGTGATGGCTACCAGACCCGCGACCGCGCCGGACGCGGCTCCCAGGGTGGTCGCCTTGCCGTCGCGCAGCTGCTCGACCGCGAGCCATCCGAGGATCGCGACGCCGGTCGCGATCTGGGTGTTGAGCAGGGCGTACCCGGCGACCTTGTTGGCGCCCAGCGCGGAACCCGCGTTGAACCCGAACCATCCGACCCACAGGATGCCGGTGCCCAGGAGAACGAACGGGACGTTATGGGGACGGAAGTCGCCGGTCGGCCAACCGGCCCGCTTGCCGAGGACCAGCGCCAGCACGATCGCCGCGATACCGGCGTTGGCGTGGACGACCGTGCCGCCCGCGAAGTCCAACGCGCCGCGCTCGAACAACCAGCCCTTGCTCGCCCACACCCAGTGTGCGATCGGCGAGTAGACCAGCAGCGACCAGAGCGGGATGAAGATCGCGAAGGCGCTGAACTTCATCCGATCGGCGATCGCGCCGGTGATGAGGGCGGGCGTGATGATCGCGAACATCAGCTGGAAGGCGACGAACACGACGTACGGGATCGCGCCGTCGCTGCCGGAGAGGTCCTGGAGCGCGAAGAAGTCGAATCCGCCCCAGAAGCCGTTACCCTCGCCGAATGCGACGCTGAACCCGATGACCGACCAGATCAGCGTGACGATCCCGATGCAGAAAAAATTCTGCATGATCATTCCGAGCACGTTCTTCGCTCGGACCATGCCACCGTAGAAGAACGCCAGTCCGGGCGTCATGAACAGCACGATCGCGGAACTGATGAGCATCCACGCGGTATCGCCCGAATTCAATTTGTCCATGTCTCTCCTGTCATTCCCCGCGCGATGCGCGGACTGCGCTCACCCGGTCCCCGGCCACGCTGCGCTCGTCCCGGATCCTCGGGTCCGAAGAGTCGGCAAGATCTGTTCCCGACCTATGTCTTAGCTGTTTCTGACGTGTGAAATCGCTAAATTGGGTGGCCTGTGACCCGATCTCGTCGGCTGGCGGTGGGCACTTGGAGACTCTCCGCTCGTCATGGCGTGCTTTCGTGACTGTATAACTGCATAGAGTTACCGTCCGGCAGTGTGAGCAGTGTCCCCACGGAGGGCTGGCATAGCGCCGGCGAACCGCGCCCCGGGCCCCGCCGTCCCCGTGCTGTCCCGCCATCCCGGTTCGGCCAGCGAACTTCGAAACACGTCGCAAGGCAGACTCCCGCCGCCGGCCCGACCGACGGTCCCCAGCCGACCGGGAACGATCCGACCGGATGGCGCCCGAAAGCCGGAGCGCCCATTGTTCTCGGACTGGTCGGCATTCTCGTCGCCGGGCCTCCGGTTGTCTGGGGGTCTGCCGGATCCGCCTGGGCGGCGCCGGCGACTCCGGCCTCCGGGTCGGCCCCGGGGAGCCCGGGAAGCCTGGAGAGTCTGCAGGCGGAGATCAACGGTACCCGGGTACGGCTGGACGAATCCATGCGTCAGACGGCGATTGCCACCGAGGTGTTCAACGCCGAACGTATTCGGCTGGCCGAGGCCGAGCGGGCCGCGGCCGCCGCGGCCGGGCGGGTCGACCGTGCTGACGATGCTGTACGGCAGGCCGCGGACAAACATCGGGGGTTGGCGGTGTCGGCGGATCGGGCCGGGGGATTCGGGCAACTGTCGTTGCTGCTGACCGGCGACCCCCGACAGGTACTCGACCGGGCCGGTGCGGTCGATGCGCTGGCCCGTCGGCAACGGGTGGCGGACACCGGCCTGCGGCTCGCGCGTCGGGATCTCACCGAGGCACGCCGGAGCGCTGACATGGCACTCGCGGGCAAGAGGAAGATCGTCATGCGGCTCGCCGCGCGGAAGCGGTCCATCGAGGCGTCCGCCGCCGAACAGCGCAGTCTGCTGCAGCGGCTCGAATCCCGCTACGCATTGCTGGAACGGCAGGCCAGGGAACGTCAGGCCGCGGCCGAACGGCTCCGTTATCGGAAGGAGTCGGCTGCGGCCGCGGGCCGGGCGTTCGCCGCGGCACCGATTACCCCGGCACCGATTACCCCGGCACCGACTACCCCGGCACCCACCCCGCCGACGGGCGGCGGTGGCGCGTCGCGCGCGGTGCAGGAGGCATACGCCCAGCTGGGCAAGCCCTACGTGTGGGCCGCGGCGGGGCCGAAGTCCTTCGACTGCTCGGGCCTGACGCAGTGGGTCTGGGGGAAGGCCGGGGTCTCGCTGAGCCACTACACCGGATCACAATGGAATGAGGGGCGCCGCGTGGACCGGGCGGGCCTCATTCCCGGTGATCTCGTCTTCTTCTATGCCGATCTTGATCATGTCGGGATCTATATCGGGGGCGGGAAGATGATCCACGCTCCGCGGACCGGGGAGGTGGTCAGGGTGGAGAAGATCTGGTGGTCGAGCTTCCGGGGGGGCGCGCGGCCGGGAGCGTGACACCATCGGCCGTCGGCGGAAGCGATCAGGACGGGGACGGCGACGGTGCCGTGGGCGACGGGTCAGCGGTCGACGTAGACGAGAGCCGCGGTGCTACGGCTGATCTCCGCGTTGGTCTGGCCGTTGGGGGTGACGATGTGGATCAGGTTGCCGCGGGAGCCCGGCGTGATCTGCGCGCCGGGGACGATCGCGGCGTCCTGAAGCCGGCGCATGATGCTTTCGTCCGTCTGCAACCGCTCGGAGATCCAGCTCACCGTGACCGGCCTGCCACCGCCGGACGATGCGAGGTCGGCCGACGCCAGTAGGCTCACCGGGGCGGAGGTCGGCCGCGCCGTGGTGTGGTGCTGCCGGGAAGGCGGGATCTCGTTACCGAACGGGCAGCGCTTTGGATCGCCGAGCAGGACGGTGAGGCGCGCCTCGACCTCGTCGGAGATTACATGCTCCCACCGGCAGGCCTCGTTGTGTACCAGCGCCCAATCCAACCCAATGACTTTCGTGAGCAGCAGCTCGGCCAAACGGTGCTTGCGCATGACGGCGGTGGCCCGCAGCAGGCCCTTCTCCGTGAACTGCACGGTCCGGTCGTCGGCGAGGGACACCAGCCCCTCGTTGGCCAGGCGAACCGTCGACTCGCTCGCGGCCGGCGCGCTGACATGCAGGCGCTCCACCAGACGCGCGCGCAGCGGGGGGATGCCCTCCTCCCTCAGCTCGTACAGGGTTCGGAGGTACATCTCGGTACTGTCGATCAATCCAGTCACCGGTCTCCTTCGTCCTTATCCAGGGTACGCCCCGTCCGGGAGTCACAAGAGCCATCTGCCCCCCGAAGGCCATGCCGGCAGGCCGGTTTCGATGTCCCGTCGCCCCCTTCCCGCGGACCGGGGTCGGTGTTCCACGACGTGTTCCATGGCTTCGGTCCGGCGGCGTGTCCTCGTGCGGCACCCGTTCCCGCGCGCGGGCTTGCACCCAGGGCCGGCATCGGCGCCCGCGGCACTAGACTTGACGCCATGAGCACGACTCAGATCGCGCCCGAGACATCGAACACCCAGACGGACGAAGGTGACGATCACTCTCACTACGCCCGTCGTGAGGAGATCGTTCGTGCGTCTATCGAGGGTGGCCGGGTTACGGCGTTGTGCGGCTACAAGTTCGAACCGGTGCGGGACCCCTCGCGTTTCCCGATCTGTCCGAAATGCAAGGAACTCGTCGAGATGGCCGAGCAGTTCGGCTGATCGCGCCGCGCCGCGCCGGTACACAGTGCCGGGCGGCCACGGTCCTCGATGGCTGTCATGAGCCTTCGGTAATAATCGGTCGTTGCAGTAGATCGAGCGTGTCGGCGGGCTGTGGACGGTGTGCGGATGCCCTGCCGATCGGGATCCATGGTGTCCCCCGGGCCGGCCGCTCCGCGACCCCGTATGATCTGTTGCACGAGCCAGACTCGATGTCTCTCGCCGGCCCCAGTAGCTCAGTGGATAGAGCGACCGCCTCCTAAGCGGTAGGCTGCAGGTCCGATTCCTGCCTGGGGCACATCCGTCATGTCGATCGCCGCCTCCGGTCGGTGGGACCAGAGTCCCCTGCGGGGCGAGCCGCGCGACCGCGGCTGACGCCGCGCCGGCTCAGGTCGCGCGGGCTCAGATGGGGACGGCAGCCAGGGCGCCGGTGTGGTGGAGATGGTCCCGGGCGGCCTGGATGGCCGACGGGGTGGAGTCGAACAGGCGTCCCTGGCCGCGTAGCCGGTCCACCAGACCGACGGCGGCCACCGCTTTGGCATGCTCGGGTCGCAGCCCTGACACATACACCTTGACGCCGCGGTGTTCGAGCCGGTCGATGACGTCGCGCAGGACGAGGGCGCCGGTGCCGTCGACGGTGCTGACCCGGGACAGCCGGAGGATGAGGATCTCGACGTCGGCTACCTCGGTGAGCTCTAGCAGGAAGCGGTGGGCGGCGGCGAAGAACAGGGGACCGTCGATACGGTAGGCGACGATGTGCTCGGCGAGCAGCGCGTGTTCGGAATCGTGATGATCGCCAGGGTCCAGCGGCACCTCCTCGACCCGCGCGGTTCGGGCGATCGCGCGCAGGGCGAGGGCGCCGGTGACCGTGAGGCCGAGGACGACAGCGATGACGAGGTCGAGCGCGAGGGTCGCCCCGGCGGTCAGCGCCATGACCAGGGCATCGGAGTGTGACGCACGGCCGAGGGTGCGCAACGAGGAGACCTCGACCATCCGTACCGCCGTGGCGAGCAGAACACCGGCGAGCGCGGCGAGCGGGATGCGCGCGACCAGGGGGGCGGCGGCGAGCATCACCCCGGCGAGGACCACGGCGTGCGCGAGGGCGGCGAGCCGGGACGAGGCACCCGAGCGGACGTTGACCGCGGTGCGGGCGATCGCGCCGGTGGCGGGCACCCCGCCGAACAGCGGGACGGCAAGGTTGGCCAGCCCTTGGCCGAACAGCTCCCGGTCGGGGTCGTGGTTCTGGCCGACGGTCATCCCGTCGGCGACACTGGCCGAGAGCAGGCTCTCCAGGGCGGCGAGCGCGGCCACGGCGACGGCGGCCGTGGCGAGCGTCGGGATCGCGGTGATGTCGAGGAAGCCGAGAGAGGGACCGGGCAGGGTGGCGGGGATCGCGCCGAGGGTCGTGACGTCCCACCCGCGGGCCGTGACGAGGGCCGTCGCGAGGGCCACGGCGAGCAGCGAGAACGGGACCGTGGGCCGCAGCCGGGCGCCGACCAGCATCGTCGCCGCGACGCCGACGGCGAGCGCGAGTGCGAGCCAGTGCGGCCGGTGGACGAAGTCGGCTACAGCCGCCCAGGCCACGCCGGTCACCCGGTCACCGTTCCGGGCGCGTACTCCCAGGGCCGGGGGAACCTGCTGAAGGAAGATCATCGCGGCGATGCCGACGGTAAATCCCTCCACCACGGGCGCCGGCACATATCGCACGGAGCGGCCGACCCGCAGGACTGCGAGTGCGAGTAGGATCATCCCGGCGAGCAGCCCGACGGTCAGCACACCGGCCGGCCCGTGCCGGTGCACGATCGGCACGAGCACGGCGGTCATCGCGCCGGTCGGCCCGGACACCTGCAGGTTCGACCCCCCGAAGACCGCTGCGAGAGCACCCGCCACGATCGCCGTCACCAGCCCGGCGGTCGCGCCGAGGCCGGAGGAGACCCCGAATCCCAGCGCGAGCGGCAGCGCGACCACCGCAACGGTCATCCCCGCGAGCAGGTCACGGCCTGGCTGGCGGCGCATGCTCTCGATATCGGCCCGGCCGGGCAGGAGCCGGCCGAGTGGCTTGGACCAGCGTGACGGGGCCGTCCTTATGGGGGTGGGGC
>NZ_CDWTMO010000044.1:0-24959 GCF_977946435.1 Frankia sp. CgKIO3
GCCCGCGGTACAGCGGCTCCCGTTCAGGTGGCCCGGCACGCCCGGCCGGACCGACCATCACCACGCGTGAGCCCCGGCCGCCGGCCGAGTCCTTCGAGGCCGCGGGCCTGCCCCGCCGGCTCATCAAGGCGCTGGCCGACCGGGACATCGCCGCCCCGTTCCCAGTCCAGGCATCGACCCTGCCCGACGGCCTCGCCGGGGAGAACGTCCTCGGCCGGGCCCGGACCGGCTCGGGCAAGACGCTCGCCTTCGGGCTGCCGCTGCTCGCCCGCATGGCCGGGCAGGGGCCGGCCCAGCCCCGCCGGCCCCGTGCGCTCGTCCTCGTGCCGACCCGCGAGCTGGCCCAGCAGGTCAACGATGCGCTCGAGCCCCTGACCAGGGCGCTCAACCTCCGGCTCGCGCCGGTGTACGGCGGGACGTCCATCAGCCGGCAGATCTCCGCGCTACGCCGCGGTGTGCACCTGGTTGTCGCCACCCCGGGCCGGCTCACCGATCTGGTGGAGCGCGGCGCGTGCGTGCTGGACGGGATCGAGATCACGGTCCTGGACGAGGCCGACTTCATGTGTGACCTCGGCTTCCTGCCCGCAGTGAAGGCACTGCTCGACGCCACCCCGGCGGGCGGGCAGCGGCTGCTGTTCAGCGCGACGCTCGACCGGGAGGTCGAGGTGCTCGTGCGCGACTACCTGCCCGACCCAGTCCTGGTCGCGGTGGACTCCGAGGTCTCCCAGGTCACCACACTCGCCCGGCACGCGCTCGAGGCCGTCGGCCGGGCCGCGCAGGTCGCCCTGGTGACCGCGCTCGCCGGCGGCTCGGGGCGCACCCTGGTGTTCGTGCGCACCCAGCGTGACGCCGACTGGGTGGCCGAGTCACTGAGCCGGGCCGGGGTGCCGGCCGAGCCGCTGCACGGCGGAATGCCACAGGGGGCGCGGACCCGGGCGCTGGCCGGTTTCACCGACGGCTTCTACCGGGTGCTGGTCGCCACCGACGTCGCCGCCCGCGGCATCCACGTTGACGGCATCCGGCTCGTCGTGCACCTCGGCCCGCCGGAAGACGCCAAGACCTACCAGCACCGAGGCGGACGGACCGCCCGAGCCGGCGCCGACGGTGCGGACGTGCTCGTCACCCTGCCCGCCGAACGTGGCAAGGTGCGCGGGCTGCTGCGCACCGTCGGGATCGAGGCGAGGCCGATCCCGACGACCGCCGACGATCCGATCGTGCTCGAGCTCGCCGGACCGCCCGCGCCCCGGATCAGCAAGGACGAGATCCCGCTAGCCCGCACGGGCGGCGGCAGGGGACCGCGCGGCGGCGGTACGCTTCGCGGCAACGAGCACCGGCCCACCCGGCGAGAGGGTCACCGGTTCGGGCGGCCGGCGACCGGGCACGGCCGCCCGCCGCGCCGGGGCGCCGCTCCCGGAACGGCCCCCACCGCTCCGGCACCGACAGCCTGACCGACAGCCTGGCCGCCGGCTCCGGTGCGCCCCTGCGGGCCTGACCGGACGTCCCGCCCCGGCCGCGGGCTCCAGCTGACCGGCCCGGTTTCGACCGGGCCGGTCGGCCGGTTGAACACTCCTGACCAACGACTCGCCCACGCTCTGTGCGCGCTCTGTGCGCGCTTCACGCACGGTCTGCGCATGCCGTAGCCATCCGACGGCCAATGAAGGGCGCAACGCATTGCCATCGTTCGGATTTGCGGTGTGACCATGATCACTTAGAGACTTTGCGCGCCACGTCCACTCGATACCGTTTTAGGGACAGGTGTCGGTAACGATGGAAGGAGCGTTGCGCATGGAAAAGGACGAGACGACCCACCTGGCCCCGGGGCTTTCCGTACCAGGTCAGCGGGAGACCGGCTCCGGCGTCCTCGACGGCGCGGAGGTCTTCGAGCCGGCCACGGAAACATTCTCGTTCGGGCCCGTCGCAAACCCGAACCGGCTCCGGCTCGGCGCCTCCCGGTCACTGTGACTCCTGGAGGCCGGCCGCCGTCGGGCGGCCGGCCCTGCTGTTTCACCGCCGACGGGTATGTCGGCCACACGGGTATGTCGGCCACGAGGAGCGTTGTCCTACCGTCACAGCATGAGCAGCCGCGATGTGACCGCACCCGCGGTCACCACGTCCTCAGTCACCACGCCCCTGGTTTCGGCGGACCCGTCCGGCCGGGAGAACCACCGGTCGTTCTGGGCCCAGTTGGACGGGCCGGTGCACTACGTCGACTTCGGGGGGCCACCCGACGGCCCGCTGCTGCTGTGCGTGCACAGTCTCGGCGGCTCCCACCTCAACTGGCTCGCCTTCGCCCCGCTGCTCACCCCGGTCTGCCGAGTGCTCGCGGTCGACCTGGCCGGGCACGGCCGGACGCCGCCCGCCGGGCGCCGCACCGACGTCGCGGCCAACCGGGCACTGCTCGACCGTTTCCTCAGCGAGATCGTCCGGGAGGCGCCCGTCCTCGTCGGCAGCTCGATGGGAGGCATAATCAGTGTGATGCAGGCCAGTCGGCGGCCGGAGTCCGTCGCGGGTCTGGTGCTACTCGGCCCGGCACTGCCCCGGCCGCGAGGCGTGCGCCTGGATCCTGAGATCACCCGCATCTTCGCCGGTCTGCTGGTCCCCCGCCTCGGCGCGGCGGTCCTCGCGTACCGCCGCGGCCGCTACACCCCCCGCCAGCTCGTTGACGAGAACCTGCGGCGGCTCTGCGCCGACCCCGGCCGCATCCCGCCGACGGCGATCGCGGCTATGGTGCGCGCGCAGAGCGAGCGCGGCGGGATCCCCGGCGCGGACCAGGCGTACGTGGGGGCAGCGCGCTCGGTCGTCTGGTCGCTGGTGCGCCCGGCCTCACTCGCGCGCATGGTCTGCACCGTCCGGCAACCGACGATGCTCGTCCATGGCTCCGCCGACCGGCTGATCCCGGTGGGCGTGGCACGCCACGTCGCCGCGGAACGCCCGGACTGGCGGGTGGAGATCCTCGACGGGTTCGGCCACCTGCCGATGCTCGAGGCGACGGAGCTCACCGCCGAGCTGGTGCTGGACTGGCTGGGCCGGGAGAGCCGGGAAAGCCGAACGGCGGCAGCGCACGCCCGGCCGCCGGCGGTGGCGGTGGCGGCCGACTGACGCCGCCGGGCATCGAGCCCGCTTCGGACCCGCTGGCGAACGATCATCCATCCCGGACGAGGAGATCCACCGATGCGAGGCACGCCGCCCGTCGACGCGCTCCGCGCGGCACTGTGCGCCGCCGCCGGGCATGCCGACGCCTACCTGGCGGGTCTGGCCGATCGTCGGGTCGGCCCCAGCCTGACCGCCGAGCAAGTCCGCCACCGGCTCGGCGACACGCTGCCGGCGGGCCCGAGCGACCCGGTGGCGGTCATCGACGCGCTGGTCGACGCGGTGGCCGGCGGCCTCACTTCGACCGGCTCGGGCCGCTTCTTCGGCTACGTCATCGGCGGGACCCTGCCGGCGGCGCTCGCCGCCGACCTGCTCACCGTCGTGTGGGACCAGAACGCTGCCCTGGCCTCCCTCTCCCCGGCCGCCAGCGCCGTCGAGGCGCTGACCGGCCGCTGGATCGCGCAGCTGCTCGGCCTGCCGCCGGGGGTGTCTGTCGGATTCACCACCGGCACCCAGATGGCGCACGTGACCGCCCTGGCGGCCGCGCGGCACCGGGTGCTGGCGCGGGCCGGCTGGGATGTCGAGACGGATGGTCTCGCCGGGGCACCGCCCGTGCGGGTCCTGGTCGGCGCCGCCCGGCACGCCACTGTCGACGCCGCGTTGCGCCTGCTCGGATTCGGCACCCGCGCGACGATCGCCGTCGAGGCCGACGCGCTCGGGCGGATGCACCCCGAGGCGCTGCGGGCGGCTCTTGCCCGCGGGAGCGGCGGGAGCGGGCCGACGATCGTGATCGCCCAGGCGGGGGAGGTCAACACCGGTGGGTTCGACCCCTTCGAGGAGGTGTGCGCGCTGGCCCGCGAACACGGCGCCTGGGTGCACGTGGACGGTGCGTTCGGGCTGTGGGCTGCGGTGTCGGCGGCGGCGTCCCGGCGCGCCCTCGTCGCCGGGGTCGAGCGGGCCGACTCGTGGGCGACCGACGGCCACAAGTGGCTCAACGTCCCGTACGACTGCGGGATCGCCCTCGTCGCGGACCGCGAGGCGCACCGGCGGTCGATGTCGGCCTCGGCGGACTACTTCGTCCTCGACTCCGCCTGCCGGCTCGACCCGGTCGACTGGACACCGGAGTTCAGCCGCCGGGCGCGGGCCTTCGCCGTGTACGCGGCGCTGCGCTCGCTCGGCCGGGCGGGGCTGCGCGACCTGGTGGACCGGTGCTGCGAGTATGCCAACCGCTTCGCCGTGCGGCTCGCCGCTCTTCCCGGGGTGACAATCCTGAACGCGGTGGCCGGCCCGGGCGGCCCAGCCGGGTCAGCCGGGTCAGCCGGGTCAACCGGCCCGGGTGGATCGGGCCGCGTCGTGGAGCTCAACCAGGTGCTGGTCCGGGTGATGGCAGACCCGGAGGGCGACCGGACGGCGGCCGGGCGGGCGGCGGGCGACCGGCTGACGGCGGCGGTCACGGCCGCGGTGACGGCGAGCGGCGAGGCGTTCGTGAGCGGCACGGTGTGGCGGGGCCGCACAGCGATGCGCATCTCGGTAAGCAACTGGTCGACCTCGGACAGCGAGGTAGAGCAGGCGATCGCGGTGATCGGGGCCGCCATCGCCGAGGCGCGGAGGACGACCGCGGCGGCGCCGGGCGGCGGCGGTACGCACCGCGGCGGTATCGCTTCGTAGTACCCGGCGGACACGACGGCGGAGGTGTCCGGACCGCGCGCGGGCCGCTAGGCTGCCGGATGAACGCCTTGTCCATCCGGCCGGCCCCCCGTGATGATCAGTTCCCGGCGCGCCCGCACCGGAGGGCGCCCGTTTCCACGGTCGGTGACTGGTCCGCAGCTTCGACCGGCGTGCCCAGCGCGCGGGAAGATCTGACGTGTCCAACTCTTTCGTCCACCTTCACGTTCACACCGAGTACTCGATGCTGGACGGGGCGGCTCGGCTGAAGGACATGTTCAAAGAGGTCTCCCGCCAATGGACCACGGCCTCGACATCGAGCGCCGGGTCCGCGACGGCCTGGTGGGCATCGTCCGCACGCTCGGCATGCGGTTCGTCGTCACCAACGACTCGCACTCCACCTACGAGGCCGAGCGGGACGCCCACGCCGCGCTGCTCTGTGTACAGACGGCGTCGACGATGGCCAATCCCTCCTTCCAGTTCGAGGGGTCGGGCTACTACCTCAAGAGCGCCGAGGAGATGTACGGGATCGACACCTCCGACGTCTGGCGCGAGGGCTGTGAGACCATCCTGCTGATCGCCGAGCGGGTCGACCCCACCGGCATGTTCGCCAAGCACAACCTGATGCCGCGCTTCCCGGTGCCGGCTGGCGAGACCGAGGAGAGCTGGTTTCGCAAGGCGACCTGGGCCGGTATGGCCCGCCGGTTCCCGGACGGCTACGACGACGCCCACCGCGAACGCGTCGAGTACGAGATCGGGATCATCCTGCAGCTGGGTTTCCCGTCGTGCTTCCTGGTGGTCGCCGACTTCATCGTGTGGGCGAAGAGCCAGGGCATCCCGGTGGGGCGAGGACCGCATAGCGCAGATCGTCACCTACGGCACGATCAAGGCCAAGGCTGCGATCAAGGACTCCTCGCGGGTGCTCGGCTACCCGTACGCGATGGGTGACCGCATCACCAAGGCGATGCCGCCCGCCGTGATGGGCAAGGACATCCCGCTGGCCGGGATCTTCGACCCCCAGCACCCCCGGTACAGCGAGGCCGGGGAGATCCGTGGGGTGAGGAAGAAGAACGCCGCGGGGCAGTTCGACCTGTTCGCCTTCGACGCCGAGGACGAGCCGGGCGCGGCGCCCGTGTTCGGCGTGCAGGAGTTCTCCGACCAGGAGTGGGACAAGGCGGTCAAGCTGTCCCACGAGCGGGAGATGCTCGGCCTCTACGTCTCCGACCACCCGCTGCGCGACGTCGAGCACATCCTCGCGGCGAAGGCGGACTGCGGCATCGCGTCCCTGACCGGCGGGGAGCACCCCGATGGTGCCACCGTGACCATCGGCGGAATCATCTCCAGCCTGCAGCGCAAGGTCACCAAGCAGGGCAAGGTGTGGGCGCTAACCACCATCGAGGACCTCGAGGACGGGCTGGAGGTCATGTTCTTCCCGCAGACCTACGAGACCTGCTCCACTCAGCTCGCCGAGGACGCCGTGGTCATCGTCAAGGGCCGCCTCGACAAGCGGGAGGACACCCCGCGGCTGATCGCCTCTGACCTCACGGTCCCCGACCTGTCCGACGCCGCCCTGAGCCCACCGATGGTGATCATTATACTGGCGTCCCGGGTGAACCCGCCGACGGTGGAGCGGCTGCGGGAGGTTCTCGGTACCCATCCCGGGACGACGGAGGTGCACCTGCGGCTGCAGACCGCGAGCCGCACCACCGTGTTCCGGCTCGACGACGCGTACAAGGTCCAGCGCACTCCGGCCCTCATGGGCGCCCTGCTCGGCGCCTCCGCCGTGGCCTGAGCGGCGCGGGACGGACCGGAGTATCCCTGTTACCGGGGATCCCCGGTAACAGGGATACGGACATGCAACACCCGACACCGTTGCGGCAGCGGGTTTCCGGGGGACGATGAGCCCAGGTAACAACCGGAGGATGCGCCGTGACGATCAGTCGAGAGCCGGCGAAGCACGACCCTGCCGAAGCAACCATTCCGCACCGGGAGCCGCGGTGGTCACCGAACGTGGCGCGGGCGACGCGCATCCTGCTCGAGAGCCTGATCGGGGACGACCCGCCGGTACGGATCACGCTGTGGGACGGCTCGGTGCTGGGACCAGACACCACCACCCGGATCCTGGTCCGCTCGCCGGAGGCCCTGCGCCGCGTCCTGTTCCGCCCGGGTGAGCTGGGCTTCGCGCGGGCCTTCGTCGCCGGGGAGATCGACGTCGAGGGGGACGTCTTCGCCGCCCTCGCGGTGCGCCGGGGCATCGCCGGGGCCGGCTCGCGGCTGACCGGCGCAACCGCCCGCGCCGCCGCGACCCTGCTGCGCGAACTCGGCCCGCGCCCGCCAGCCCCGCCGCCCGAGGAGACCCGGCTGCGCGGCCGGCAGCACACCCGGGACCGGGACGCGGCGGCGATATCCCACCACTACGACGTGTCCAATGCGTTCTACCGCCTCGTCCTCGGCCCGACGATGACCTATTCCTGCGGGGTGTGGGAATCGGCGCAGGTCGGCCTGGACGCCGCCCAGAACGCCAAGCACGAGCTGGTCTGCCGCAAGCTGGGCCTGCGTCCCGGCGAGCGGCTACTGGACATCGGCTGCGGCTGGGGCAGCATGCTGATCCACGCCGCCCGCCATCACGGGGTCCGCGGCGTGGGGGTGACCATCTCGGTGGAACAGGCCGCGCAGGCCCGCCGCCTCGTCGCCGAGGCGGGCCTCGCCGACGTCATCGAGATCCGCCTGCAGGACTACCGGGAAATCCCGGACGGCCCCTTCGACGCGATCAGTTCCATCGGCATGGTGGAGCACGTCGGCCGGGCGATGCTCCCGACCTACTTCGACCAGCTGTACCGGCTGCTGCGCCCGGGGGGGCGCCTGCTCAACCACGGCATCTCGTTCCCCGGCGACCCCGCGGGGGCCCGCCGGGCCCGGCCCGGCCTCGGCCCGGTCCCGTTGCCGAGGGGACGCGACTTCCTCCAGCGCTATGTCTTCCCGGATGGGGAACTACACGAGATCGGGGTCATGGTCTCCCTGATGCAGGCGGCCGGCTTCGAGGCGCGCCACGTCGAGTCCCTGCGCGAGCACTACGCGCTGACCCTGCGGGCCTGGGTACGCCTGCTGGAGAAGAACTGGCCGGCCGCGGTCGGCATGGTCGGGGCGGGTCGGGCCCGCGTCTGGCGGCTCTATATGGCCGGATCGGCGCTGAGCTTCGAGAGCGGGCGGACCCAGATCCACCAGACCCTCGCGGTCCGGCCGGACGCCGGCGCCGCCGGCATGCCCCTGCGGCCCCGCTTCGAGTCGCCCGCGACAGCACCGACAGCACCGACAGCACCGACAGCACCGAGCCAGCCGACAGCACCGAGCCAGCCGACAGCACTGAGCCAGCCGACGGCCGGCTGACCCAGCTAGGCCCCGGGAACGGCGCCTACGACCCGGGAGCGGCGGAGTCCGCCACCGTGCGGTCGGACCCTTCGGTGCCGATGCTCTCGGCCCGCTCGGCGACCGCGTTCCCGGCCGTCGACGACCCAGCTGTTGACGACCCAGGCGTTGACGACCCAGGCGTCGACGGCGCACCGTCCCGGCGCAGCACCATCACGACGGCGACGACCGTGGCCGCCATGACCGCCATAGCAATCATGGCGGTCACCGACATCGCGTCGACGTAGCATTCCTGTGCGACCCGCAGCAACATGTCGCCGAGGCCACCGGGGTGGAGGCCGCCGGGAAGCCGGTGGGCGACCTCCACCGCACCGCCGAGGGTCTCCCGCGCCGCGTCGACCGCGATCGTGGGCAGGCCGGACGGTGCCCGCGTCGGCACCTCGTTCCGGTAGACGGCGGTGGCGATGCTGCCGAGAACGGCGACCCCGAGCGCGCCCCCGAACTCGATGGCCGACTCGGACAGGGCGGAGGCCGAACCCGCCCGTTCGGGTGGGGCGTTGCCGAGCACGACGTCGGTGCAGATCGTGAGGACGACACCGACCCCACTGATTAGCACGGCATAGGCGCCGAGCAGCACCGGCAGACCCCCGGAGACGCCGAGCCGACTGGCGATGCCGAATCCCAGCGCGGTGACGACCAGCCCCACGCCGAGCGCACCGCCCAGCCGCAGTAGCCGCAGCAGCCGGGGTGCAGCCAGCACAGAAATAATCATCGCGGTCGCCGGCAGCATCGTCCACAGCCCGGCGACCAGCGGGGTCAGGCCCGCCACGAGCTGCAGGTACTGAGTGGCGAAGAAGCTGAACCCGACGAGGGCGAACAGAGCGAGGGCGTTGACGGCCAACGCCGTGCGCACGGCGCGGGACGCGAACAGCCGCGGGTCGATCAGCGGTTGGTCGACCCGGCGCTGCCGGGCCACGAGGAGGCCACCCAGGACCACACCGACGACGAAGGCGGTCATCGGAACGGCGGTCCAGCCGTGTTCGGCGATGCGCTTCATGCCGTAGACCGCGCTGAGGACGGCGGCGAGGGAGAGCCCGGCGCTGGTCAGGTCGAAGCGGCCGGGACGCGGATCCCGGAACTCGGGCAGGAACGCGAGACCCAGCACCAGCAGCAGGAGCATCACCGGCACATTGATCAGGAAGACGGCGCCCCACCAGAAGTGCTCCAGCATGAATCCGCCGAGCAGCGGTCCCAGCGCAACACCGCCGGAGAAGCTCGCCGTCCAGATGGCGACGGCGACGCGCCGCTGGTCCGGGTCGACGAACAGGACCCGGATGAGCCCGAGAGTCGACGGCATCAGGGTGGCACCGGCGGCGCCCATCGCCGCCCGGGCGAGGATCAGCATGACCGGGCCGGTGGCGTAGGCGGCGAGTACCGACGCGGTTCCGAACACGGCCGCGCCGTAGAGCAGGAGCCGGCGACGCCCGATCCGGTCGCCGACCGTCCCCATCGTGATCAACAGGCCGGCAAGCACGAAGGAGTAGATGTCGACGATCCAGAGCAGTTGGGCGCTGCTCGGGGCGAGGTGTGCGGTGATGAACGGCAGGGCGAAGTACAGCACGGTCACGTCGATCGACAGCAGCAGGCAGGGCAGAGCGAGCACGGCGAGACCGGCCCATTCCCGGCGGCCGGCCCGTCGTGTGCCGGGGGTCGGCCGCATCCCGGGCATCGGTTGCGTCACCAGGTCTGGCATGCGCCGACTATGGCGCGGACCGGCGCCGGGCGCCGGGGCCCAGTCCTGGATGCGGCGAGATGCGGCAGCACACTGGGGCGGCGGAACCTCCGGACGCCCCGATCCGCCGTGACCGGCCGCGTTGTCCCGCGTCGTCGAGAAAAACGCCATCGGGTCCGTGAGGCGAGGCGACATGGCAGCACGGCAGCACGGCAGCACGGCAGCACGGCGACATGGCACCCGTCTCAGCCGGAACTCACGGGTCCGACAGGCGGAAGGATAGGTCGGCCGGGGGCACGGCCGTGTCGAGCTGGGCCTTCTGCAACCTGCCGGAGTAGTCCCAGTTCATCGACTGCCATCGGGTGACCTGGTCGAGGACCCAGCGACCGGACTGGCGGCTTCCGTTGCCGGACCGCCCGTTGCCGCCGAAGGGCAGGTGGGCCTCCGCGCCCGACGTCGAGGAGTTGATACTGACCATCCCGGCCCGCACCCCACGCCGGAACCGGAACGCGCTCGCCGCATCGCCGGTGTAGATCGACGACGATAGCCCGTAGCCGGGCAGGTTCGCCAGGTCGATGGCCTCGTCGAGGCTGCGGTAGGTGGTAACGCCGATGATCGGGCCGAACGTCTCCTCGCGGAACACCTCGTCGTCCGGGCGCACGCCGTCGAGCACCACCGGGTGGTAGTACAACCCGGAGTCGGGATCGCCGACGAAGCCGCGGCGCGGTCCGCCCGGCCACCTTCCCGGCACCGCCGGCGCCAACGAGCCGGCCGACGTCCCGAAACCGGCCGACGTGATCCGTCCCACCGCGGTGGACCCGAAGGTCCGGTGATGGTCCCGGATCAGGTCGAGATGGTCGGCGAACCCGGCCGCGAACCTGGCGTCGAGCAGCGGCCCATACAGCACGTCCCGGGTCGGGTCGCCGACGGCCGCCGCGGACACGGCGGCGTCGAGCCGACGCACGAACTCGGCGTGCACCGACTCGTGCACAATCGCCGTGCCCAGCGAGGTGCACCGCTGCCCGGCGGTGCCGAACCCGGCGAACACCGCCGCTTCGACGGCGGCATCCAGGTCGGCGTCGGGCGCGACGACCATCGGGTTCTTCCCGCCGAGCTCCAGGCACGGCGACTGCAGGTACCGGCCGCACAGGGCACCGATAAACCGGCCGACCTCGGTGGATCCGGTGAAACCGACCTTGTCGACGACGCCGGCCGCCAGCGCCCGCTCCAGCCCGAGCGACGTCGCCGCGCCGTCGGCGGGCACGAGGTTCACCGCGCCGGCGGGAACCCCGGCGGCGGCCATCAGCTCGACCAGGGCCTGCGCGCAGGCCGCCGCATACTCGGCTGGCTTCCAGACCACGGTGTCGCCGGCGAGCAGGGCCGGCACGATGTACCAGGACGGCACCGCCACCGGGAAGTTCCCCGCGGTGATTACCATCATCACCCCGACCGGCTCCCGGAAGGTGAACAGCTGCTTGTCCGGCATCTCGGAGGGAACGGTCTCGCCGTAAAGCCGGCGTCCCTCGCCGCGGAAGAACTCGCAGGTGTCGATGATCTCCTGGACCTCGCCGCGAGCCTCGGCCGCCGGTTTGCCGATCTCCCGGGTGACGAGCCGGGCGAGCGCGGCGGCGTTGCCCGCGACGAGCCGGCCGAGATTGCCGATCACGCTTCCCCGGACCGGGGCCGGCACGTCTGCCCAGGTGCGCTGGGCGTCACGGGCCGCCACCGCGGCGGCGAGGATCGTCTCCGGGCCGGCCAGCTCGACCTCGGCGACCACGTCGTCGAGCCGGGCCGGGTTGGTCGAGGGCACCGTCCGGACCGGGGTGAGCTCCGCTTCGGCCGCGCCGGGCGGCGCGCACCCGTCCTGCGGACGTCCGGCCTGCGGGCGTCCGGCAATAAGCGCACCAACCCGCCGTGGCCGTACCAGCGTCATGACGATCTCCCATCCGGTCCGCCGGGTCCATCCGGCCTATCTAATCCGCCCGGCCTATCTAATCCACCCGGCAGCCCGTCGAGGACCCGGCCGAGGGCCGCGATCCCGGCGGCGAGCTGCTCCGCGCTCACCGTCAGCGCCGGTCGGAACCGGATGGCCCGTTCCCCGGCGGGCAGCGCGAGGACTCCCTCGCGCACCCGCAGCCGCCGCAGCACCTCGTCCCGGACGGCGCTGCCCGGCAGGTCCACCGCGCAGAGCAGACCGCGCCCACGGGGATTGCACAGCAGCCGGGGGTGGCGGGCCGCGAGATCCGTCAGCCCGGCGAGCATGCCCACGCCGAGCTCGCCGGCCCGGGCCATGAGCCCCCGCGTCTCGATGATCTCCAGGATGCGGGTGGCGCGGACCATGTCCACCAGGCCACCACCCCAGGTGGAGTTGATCCGCCCGGGCACGCGGAAGACGTTGTCGGCGACCTCGTCGACCCGCCGGCCGGCCATCACCCCGCCGAGCTGGACCTTCTTGCCGAACGCAACGACGTCCGGGCGCAGGCCGAGCTGCTGGTAGGCCCATGCCGAGCCGGTGGCGCCGACACCGGTCTGCACCTCGTCGAGCACGAACAGCGCGTCGTGGCGCCGGCAGAGCTCGGCCATCGCGGCCAAGAACTCGGCCCGCAGGTGGTTGTCCCCGCCCTCGCTCTGGATCGGTTCGGCCAGGAAGCAGGCGATGTCGTGGGGATGGGCGGCGAAGGCGGCCTCGGCCTGGCCGAGCGCGACACGTTCCGCGGCGATCACCGCGTCGAGTGCCGGCCCCACGCAGGGAAACACCATCGCCGGGCAGTCAATGCGCGGCCAGTCGAAGACGGGGAAACGCTCGGTCTTGACCGGATCGGTGTTCGTGACCGAAAGGGTGTAGCCGCTGCGTCCGTGGAAGGCGTTCCGCAGGTGCAGAACCCGATGGCCGAGCGCCGCGGGACGGCCGTGTGCCGCGTTGTGCCGGCTCTTCCAGTCGAAGGCGCACTTGAGCGCGTTCTCCACCGCCAGGGCCCCGCCCTCGACGAAGAACAGATGCGGCAACTGCGGATCGCCGAGGACTCGGGCGAAGGTCCGCACGAACTCGGCGTAAGCGACGGTGGCGACGTCCGGATTCGCCGGCTTGTTGACCGCCACCCGACCCAGCCGAGCGACGAAGCCCGCGTCGTCGACGAGGTCCGGCGGGTTGATCCCGAGCGGCGCAGACGCGAAGAAGCTGTAGAGGTCGAGGTAGCGCCGCCCATCACGGGCGTCGACAAGCACGCTGCCACGGCTCATCGCCAGGTCGCAGACGAGGTCGAAGCCGTCGACGAGGACGTGGCGACCGAGCGTGCTCAGCACTGCATCCGCCGACAGCCCCTCCGCCGGCCGGGCACCGGATGCAGACACCTGGGCCGGCTGCAAGGGGACGACCATCCCGCTCTCCTCCCCCCGGACCACTTCCATCCGGATCCCGTCGCCACCCCACGAGCCGTCTCGGCGACGTCGACCTTCTTACGAAGATATCTCTGCAAGATTACGCTACAACCTCTAATTCTTTCGTTCTATGCCGAACATGGGCAAAATCTTCTCGCGAAGGCCGTCAGGGCGTAACGGCGGCGCGTCGACCACACCGCACACATCAGGTGGCGGATCCTTAACACAAAGCGAAGACGACGCCGTCAGATAAGTGCAGGGGACCGCACGGGAGACAATCAGCGCATCTCCACCCCGCACCGTCGCGAGGTGCGCCGGAACCGCCGGGCCACCCCGACACCCGGGCCACCCGACACCCGACGACGGAGAGAAGGCAAGCGGCGTGCTGACGCCCCTGACCACGGACGACCCCCGGCGCATCGGCCCTTACCGGCTGGCGAACCGCATCGGCGCGGGTGGGATGGGCGTCGTTTACCTCGGTTTCGACACCGACGGCAAGCCGGCGGCCGTGAAGGTGCCGTCGGCCGGACTCGCCGACGATCCCGAGTTCCGGTCCCGTTTCCGGCACGAGGTCGACGCGGCCCGCCGAGTCAGGGGCAGCGCCGTCGCCGCCGTGCTCGAGGCCGACCTGACCGGGCAACGGCCGTGGATGGCCACGGAGTACGTCGAGGGCAGGAACCTGGCGGACGCGGTCGCCACCCGCGGCCGGCTCGACGATCGACTGGTCCAGGGACTCGCCGTCGGCCTGGCCGACGCCCTGGTCGCGATCCACGCCGCCGGGGTGGTGCACTGCGACCTCAAACCGGCGAACATCCTGCTCACCTGGGACGGCCCGAAGGTCATCGACTTCGGCATCGCCCGCGCCGGGGATAACACGAGCCACACCCGGACGGGAATGCTGATCGGCACCCTGGTCTGGATGGCGCCCGAGCAGCTGCGCGGCGAGCGGGCCGGGCCCGCGGCCGACATCTTCGCCTGGGGGGCCTGCGTCACCTTCGCCGCAGCCGGCCGGCCCCCCTTCCGGGGCGAACGGGCGGAGGCGATCGGCATGCAGATCCTCACCGCGGAGCCCAACCTCGACGGGCTGCCCGCGTCCCTGGCCGGCGTCGTGCGGGCGGCCCTGGACAAGGAGCCGGCGCGCCGCCCCGCAGCCGCCGAGCTGCTCGCCCGACTGGTCGGCCACGACGTCCACTCCCCCACCGAATCAGACCGGGCCAGCGAGACGGCGCTGGCCCGCTGGTGGTCGTTGCCGCCGACCCCGCCGGACGGCGAGGGTCCCCACAGGGGGTACCGCGATGGGGGGTACCGCGATGGGGGGTACCGCGGTGCCGGCTACGGTCCCGATCCCGCCCACCACCGCGCGCCCGCCCCGCCGACCGTGAGCCACGACGCAGCCGGCTGGGAGGACGACGGGTGGCGTGTCGGGCCGGGCAGAGGCAGAGGCGGGAGCGGGGGCGACGGGCGGCGTGGAGCCGCCGTGGCGGTGGCCGCGCTGCTCGCGATGCTGCTCGGTGGGGGCCTCGCGGCGGCCCTGGTGCTCAACCGTGGCGACGACACGCCCACCGTCACGGGGTCGACGCCGAACCCGCTGGCGACGGGGGGGGACAGCCGCCGGGACGACGGGTCCGCCGCAGGCCGCCGCGCCGCCCGCCACGACCGGGCCCGCATCGGCGCGGGCGCAGGCGTCGGCGTCAGCGAGCCCGACGCCGGTGGCGACCACGGCGACCACGGCGACCACGGCGACGCTGTCCGCCGCCGACGCCGCCGCCACGGTGCGCCGGAAGGGCTATGAGCCGGACATGAGCACCTACGCGGCCGACCGGCGACTGAACGTCGTGATCGGCACCGGCCAGCCGGCCAGGGACACCCCCCGGCAGCTCGCCTTCGTCTTCGCCGACGGTGAATACCGTGGCACGGACACGAAGGCACCCAGCGCGCACATTACCCTCCAGCGCCAACGCAACGATCATGAGGTCGTGCTGCGCTATGCCACCTACGACCCGCGGGACCCGGTCGATGCCCCATCGGGCCACGCCGACGTCCGCTTCCGCTGGACCGGCACGAACTTCTCCACCCTGGACAAGATTCCACCGAGCGACCCGAATGTCTCCGGCAGCCGACGGTAGGGCCGCCGTCCGCCGGGGTCCGGGTGGCGGCGGGCGGTGCCGGGTGGCGAACCCGACGCGCCCGCCTCCGCGCCCAGCCGCACATCGCTGCGCTGGAAGCATTATGGTTCAGGGTTAGGGGTCTCGCGGGGCCGTGAACGCCGTGAACGCCGTGAACGCCGTGGACCCCACGGACGCCGGTGGGCGCGGGCCGGCGGCCACCGGGCCCCGGCCCGTGCCCACCGCCGACGAAGGAGTGATCTTTCGGGTGAGCCCCGGTATTCCGAGTCTCACGGCCGGGCGCGCCGCCGGGCGCAGGACCGGGCGCGGCGACCAGAACAGGCGGCACGATGCTGACCCCGCTTGTTGACGACGACCCGCGCCACGTCGGCCCGTTCACGATCCACAACCGGATCGGCGCTGGCGGCATGGGCACCGTGTACCTCGGTTTCAACGCCGACGGCCGGGCCGCCGCGGTGAAGGTTCCCGACGCCCGGTTCGCTGACGACCCCGAATTCCGGGAACGGTTCCGCCGCGAGGTGGCCGCCGCCCGCCGGGTGCACGGCCGGGCGGTCGCGGCGGTGCTCGATGCCGGTCCCGAGGCCACGTCGCCGTGGCTGGCGACCGAATACGTGGAGGGCACCAGCCTCGCCGACGCGGTGCTGCGCCACGGCCGGCTGGAGGAACGGCTGCTGCACGGCTTCAGCGTGGGACTCGCCGACGCGCTGATCGCCATCCATGCCGCCGGAGTGGTGCACCGCGACCTCAAGCCCTCGAACATCCTGCTGGCCTGGGACGGCCCGAAGGTCATCGACTTCGGCATCGCGCGGGCCTCGGGGATCCCCAGCCACACCCGGACCGGGATTCTCATTGGCACGCTGGCCTGGATGGCGCCCGAGCAGCTGCGCGGGGAACGGGCCGGGCCCCCCGCCGACGTGTTCGCCTGGGGCGCCTGCGTGACGTACGCGGCGACGGGACATCCGCCGTTCGCCTCCGAGCAGTCCGACGTGCTGACCAGGATGCGCGAGGACCGACCACCCGACATCGCCGGCGTGCCGGCGAAACTCGCCCCGCTGGTGCGCGCAGCGCTCGCCCGTCGGCCGGAGGAGCGCCCGAGCGCCGCCGAGCTGGTCCGCCGCCTGGTCTCGGACTCCGCGGTCCGCACCCCGGCCGATGCCGACCGGGCTGCGGCGCTGGCTCTCACCCCCTGGCAGGCCCGCCCGCCACTGAGCGCGGGGCCCGGCAACGGCGGCGGCAACGGCGGCGGCGGCAACGGCGGCGGCGCGCCGCTGGACCCCGACCAGCCCGATCAGCCGACCCATCCCCTGGCCAACCGGCCGACGCCACCGCCGGACGACGACCAGTCGTGGCGCACCGTCCCGGTACCCCGCCGGGGCGCGGACGGCTCGGTGCAGGATCCCGCCGACGGCGGCGCAGCCGGCCCGCCGCGACACGCGGCGGACGGCGGGCTGCTCGGCCGGCTCCCGGCATCCTGGCGGCGGCGGGCACCGGGCGCGCGCGGAGCGCTGCCGGTCGTCCTGCTCGCCGGAATCGTCGGGCTCGCCGGGCTCGCCGCCGTGCTCATCGGTGCCGGCGGCTCCGATCCTCAGGTGCAACCGGCCGCCCCCGCCCCGTCGTTCGGCCGGGCGGTCCCCAGCGACCCCGCGAACCAGCCGCCAGCCGGTGCTCCACTGTGGACGCCGGGCACCCAGCCCAGCCCGGCTCGGCCCGGCTCGGCCCGGCCCGGCCAGCCCACCCCCGGTCGGCGACGAACAGCCGATGACACCGACGGACCCGGGCACTCCGACACCGGTACTCACCGCGGCGAGCGCGCAGCCGAGCGCCACGCCTACGAGCCGGCCATCGCAGCCGACGGGCGCATCCCCGACGGTCGTGCCGACCTCGTCGCCGAGCCCGGGCACCTCGGCCACGGCGACAAGCTGCCCGACGGCCGCCCCACTCGGGGCGACGACGACCGCACCGCCGCCCTGCTGAACCCGCCGCACGGCCACTCTGCTGAAGCCCGCCGCATCGTCGCGTCACGCCACCGTCCGGCGTCCTGGTGCCCATCCACCACGCACCGGAGACTCTGACTACGGCAAACCCGCTGCGCGACCGCCGCCGACGGCGTCCATAAGGGGCCACGAGTCCACCGGGAGGCGGGAGAGCCCGGCGACCGGCGCCTTCGGCTTCGGCTTCGGCACAAGCCAGCGAAGCGATCGGATTTAGGAAAGATTTAGGAAAACGGAACGGTAATGCAGGCCGCCCGCGGACCGGCAGATCCGGCTTCGCCGGGCATGCCACTCGTCCCGTGCTCATGGAGCACGACCGCACTGGCACCGCCGGCCCGGAAGTTCCAGTCGACGATGGCGAACGCCTGGCCGTTGCCGCCGGCATCCGTGCTGAAATCCAGCCAGACCTCGTTGTGTGGATTGGCGTACGCCGGATCGACAGAGGGTTGTACCGGGTCCGGGATGTTCTGGTAATGCGGCCCGGACGCCGTACCCGTCGCGCCACACGCCTTCTGATGAACATGCGCCCCGTACCTGCGGTCGGGCAGCAGGCCCTGAACCACCAGGCCCACCACGGTACGAGGCCCGCCGGCCGCCAGTACGACCGCCCCGGCGCCGACCGGCACGAGATGCCGGTTGTAGGTGACGGCCGCCGGTGGCTGCTTCTCGTTCCAGGTCGTGAACGCGACCGGCTCCGCGACGACCCTCGTGACGCTCAGAGCTGCCGATGCCACCGCCGAGGCCGCGGCGGCGAACAACGCGGTGAACAACCCAAGGCCGGCCAGGGTGATCGACAGACGCCGTCGCATGAGGACCCTTTCAGCGGCTAGTTCAGCGGCTCGGGAACGCCGTTCATGTGGGACGAGCCTAGCCTGGCCGCGGGTTTCGGGAATGCTAAACACGACCTGAACGGAAACAGGGGGCCGAAAGGTGGTGCCCGGCCCGGGCCTGATCCGCGACTTGCGGGCCTGATCCGCCCATACTGCCCCGGTCGGCGGGAGGCCGCCGTCAGTCAACCCTTGCGGAGTGAGTACTCACTCCGTACTGTGGATCGCATGCCAGAGACCTCACCGATCCCGCCCCGACGCCGGGCCCCGGTCATGGACCCCGACCAGCGCCGCGCTATGATCGTCACCGCGGCCCTCCCCCTCGTCATCGAGTACGGCACCTCGGTCACCACCGCGAAGATCGCCCGCGCGGCAGGCATCGGGGAAGGCACGATCTTCCGTGTCTTCGCGGACAAGGAGGCCCTGCTGGCGGCCTGCCTGACCGAGGCGCTGCGACCCGACGACACCGCCACCCACCTGGCGGCGATCCCGCTCGACCAGCCGCTCCCGGCCCGCCTCACCGAGGCGGCCGAGGTGCTGCGCGGCCACATGGCCCGGCTGGGCGCCGTCGCCGGAGCCCTCGCGGCCACCGGCCGGCTGGAACGCCGGATGCCCGCCACGGCGGGGAGAGCCCGTTCCGACGACCGATCGGCCGAGCCGCCGTCCCCTGCCCTTTCCCCGGCCCCGGCCTCAGCCCCAGCATCGGCCCCGCCGGCCGTCCCACCAGCCGTCCCGGACCGCGAGGCGGGACTCGCCGCGCTGCGGACGGCCCTGGCCGCGCTGTTCGAGCCCGCCCGCGAGGCGCTGCGGCTGCCGCCGGAGCGCCTCGCGGGCGCCTTCGCGCTGCTGCTGATGCCCGCCGGCCGGGCAGACGCCCCCGAGCTGCTGACCACCGGGGAACTGGTGGACCTGTTCCTGCACGGCGCGCTCTCGACCGCCGGGCCGAATCCGTGAATGGGCCCGCGCACGGCGGTGGATCCGCTCCCCCCGGCGGCGAGGCCTACGCCGAGCTGACGCCGCGGCGGCGGACCCTGGTGACCGTCGCGCTGCTCCTGACGCACGACGTCCCGGTCCGCACCCCCAGGCTCCGGTGGGTAGCGAGCCCGGTCCCCGCCTCAGGCGGGCACAGCAACGGTCAGGCCTTCCTGGGCGGCGGCGGTCGACAGGCGCTTGTCGTAGCTGACGAAGACCAATGACGGCGCATCAAGCCGGAGCGCCGTCGCGAGATGCAGGGCATCCAGCGAACGCAGCAACGGATCCGTCAAGGCCGCGGCGGAGACCATGATCGGCTGGTCGATGGGCACGAGCGTGATCCGCGACAGGACGTCAGGGATACGGGGAAGAGCGACGGGGTCGCTGCAGCGCAACGCTCGGGTCACTTCGAGCATCGCAAACGCAGACGACACCGCGACGCCTGGCCGCACGGCAAGCCAGGAGCGCAGCGCACGCGTCTCACTCTCCGGATGGGTCAACTTCACCAATGCACTGGAATCCAGATAATTCAAGAAGATTCCCCGCGTAGCTCCGCCACCACGTCCACGGAGTCACGGCCGTCCCAGCTGCCCGTGGACGTCGGTTCGGGGAGATCAGCCAGGCTCGCGGTGGAGAGGGTAACGCGCCCCTCGGCAACGAGTTGGTCCAGGTAGTCACTGCCCGTCTGCGTCAGTTCGGGCACCAGCCTCGCCCACGGTCGTCCGTTACGAGTGATGATGATCGATTCTCCCGCGTGCGCACGGTCAACCCAGGTACCCACGGCATGGCTGAGATCCCGCAGGCTCACCACAGTCATGCCTCAAGTCTAACAAGTGTTAGACACCCGCTGGCCCGTCGATTCCAGGATCAGCGGGAGCACCGTCCCCGGGCGGCATCGCGCCCCAGCGCTCGACGTGGACGGCGTCGGTGAGGGGACGCCGCCGGGCCCAGCCGTGGCGTTCGAGGTCGGGAACGTGCTCGAGGTGGGTTACCGGCCCGAGGCAGAGCCACGCCACGGGCCGGATGTAGGCGGGGATGGCGAGCAGGTCACGAACGAACGGCTCCCGGTAGAATGACACCCAGCCCATCCCGAGACCCTCGGCGGTCGCGGCGAGCCACAGGTTCTCGATCGCCAGGCACACCGAGTACAAGCCGGCGTCGGCGATGGCGTGCCGACCCAGCACCGCCGGCCCGCCGCGGTGCGGATCGTAGGTCACGACCAGCGACAACGACGACTCCAGGATGCCGTCGATCCTGATCCGGGCGAACCGGGCGGCACGCTCACCGGTCAGGGTCGCGGCGAAGACGGCGCGCTCGCGGTGCACGTGGGTGTGGAAGTCCCGCCGGGACCGCTCGTCGGTGACGAGGATGAAGTCCCAGGGCTGACTAAGACCGACGCTCGGCGCGGCGTGAGCTGCCCCGAGCACCCGGTCGAGCACGTCGGCGGGGATCGGCCCGCCGGTGAACTGGCCGCGCACGTCGCGCCGCCGGTGCAGGACATCGTAGAGGTTCGTGGGGTGGAGGTTCGTGGGGTAGCTGTCGGTAGGGTAGCTGTCGGTAGGCATGGCAGGCTCCCGCTGTCCGGCCGCCCGCACGACGACGGGCGGCGTCGATGCGGGGCCGGTCTTCGGACTTCCGGATCAACGCCGGCCGTCCGCCTTCCCGGGCCCGAAGACCCAGTGGCTGCGCGGCGCGCATGGACGGCGACTTCCCGGTTACCGCGGCGGGCCCGTGCCGGACCTTCACCGGCTTCCCGATTCTCCCCGGTCCCCCGGGGCACCCCGCGCATGACGCCATTGGGGATGATACAGGATAAATCGACACATCAAGGTGGCGGCGATCCGTCAGCCGGTGAATTTGGGGGACCTGAGCACGGTCTACGGTCCCTGAACCGTGCCTTATTCCCCACAACTCGGCCGCCACGCGATCAAGTGGATCCGGGAACTGCTCGCCGCGCAGGGCCGCGCTGGCGCCGCCGCGAGCCGTCCCTCACCAGGCGAAGTGTCGGCACCGGCCGGTCGACCTCGCCGCGTGCATCGGCCCCACCCTGGCATCGGCCCCGTGCGGTCAGTCCCGGGTGACGTCGTCGATGGTGGCCGCGATGGCCGCGCGGCGAAGCCACAGGTCCAGCTGGTCGGTGTCGACGCAGGCGAGAATCCGCTCGCGGACCGCGCCAGGCACCGGCACGCCGCGGCTCTCCAGCACCAGCAGCACCGACCTCGCCTCGCCACGGGCCTCGCCAAGAGCCTCGCCACGGGCCTCAGCGCGGGCGTCGATCTCGTTGTAGCGCTCGTTGTGGTAATGCCGGCAGAGGGTCGCCGTCCTGAGAAAGGCCTCCCATCGGGCCCGGGCTGCCTCGGGCAACCGACCCACTGTCACGTCATCATAAAAGATCTTCTTGTCTGGTTCCAACACGTCCAGCGCCGCCAGCAGCGCCGGGAACATCACGTCGATCTTGACATCGTCGAGATGGCAGATCGCCGCGAGCAGCACCGGCGCCGGGCGGGCCGCCGCCAGCTCCGCGTCAGCGACCAGGGGCACGTCGGCAGCAGTAAAGAACCGGGGGTACAGCCGCACGCCGCTGCGGGTGTCCCCGGCGATCTGGTCACGATACCAGCGGGCGGACGTTGGGGTCGTACAGGCGCGCGTGGTCGAAGGCGGAGGCGTCGTCGCCGAGGAGCTCGGTCTGCACCCAGTCGGGCAGGGACGGGTCGAGCCGGAGCAGCTCGAGCGGCGTCTCGTGGGCGGAGGTGGGCATACCGCCACGATGCCCGATGGGTCCGACAGGTCTGGTTCGCAACCTGCACACCAGCGCCGTAAGGCGAGATGTCCACCTTCGTACCCGGGAGCAGGCCCAGCGCCTCGCGGATGAACTTGGGCAGCACGATCCGACCTACGTGATCGACAACAGCTTCCGTGGGAGAACGATACCAGTTTGATCCCATAGCCGTGAGCGTCGCCAACCGCCACACGATACTCCTCCAGTGGGGATGCACGATCGACGGCTGCGACGACTGGGTACCGACACCGGTCGAGTGCGCCCAGCCCTCTAGATTTCTACGAGAGGTACCGCTTCCTGGGGATATTGGAGGGCACGGGCAATGGCGACCGTGGCGCGTGACCGGCTGGCGAGGATGCTGCGCGGCGACGCGGAGACCACGTTCAGCGTGGGACTGACAGCGAGTAGGGATGACCTGAGCCTCGAAGTCGAGGGCGTCGGGCCCGTGGCCTTTCCAGTCCGGCCCGAGCAGGCCCGCGAGCTGCTCGGCCTCGGCCAGCCCGCCCGGTTCGGCCGCGGCGAGGAGACTCTGACCGACCCGGGCGTCCGCGACACCTGGGAGATCCCGAAGCACCTCGTCCACGCCCAGTGGGACGACAAGGCACTCGACGTTCTTCTGACGACGGCAAAAGACGAGCTGGGCCTGCCGATCGCCGCCGAGCTGACGGCCGACCTCCATGCGCTCCTGGTGTACGAGCCGGGCCAGTTCTTCCGCACCCATCAGGACAGCGAGAAGGACTACGCGATGATCGGCACTCTGGTGGTGGTACTACCCTCCAGCCACACCGGCGGCGAGCTCGTGGTGCGCCACCTCGACGAGAAGATGGTCTACCGGGGCTCGAAGACGGACCTGTCACTGGTCGCCTTTTACGCCGACTGCCGGCACGAGGTCACCGCGGTGCGGTCGGGGTACCGGATCGCGCTCACCTACAACCTCCTGCTGCGCGGGGACACCGCCCTGCCGGAGGGCGACGAGGGAGCAACCGCCGAGCTGGCCGGCTTCCTTCGCGAGCACTTCGGCACGCCCGTGGCCAGCCGCTACGGCAGAGGCGCGGCCGACCCACCGAACCGGCTCGTCTACCTCCTCGACCACGAGTACACCCCGCGCGCACTGGGCTGGAGTGGGCTGAAGGGCGCCGACGCCGCTCGCGTGTCCCTGCTGCGGGCCGCGGCCGAACGGGCGGGGTACGAAACCGTGTTCGCGCTCGCCGATGTCAAGACGACGCACAACGCCTACGAGGCGGATGAAGACCTCGGGCACCGAGGAGGACGGTACTGGGACGACTACGACGAGGACGAGGACTCCGACGACTCGGGCGAGGACCACGTCGAGTACCAGGTCGAGGAGCTGCTTGTCTCCGAAGTCACGCTCACGCACTGGACCGGCCCGGAGGGCACCCGGCTGGAAGAGGTCTCGCTGGACGTGAGCGAGGACGAGGTGTGCGCGTCCACCGGATCCGACGACCTCGAGCCCTACTCCTCGGAGTACGAGGGCTACATGGGCAACTGGGGCAACACGCTCGACCGCTGGTATCACCGGGCGGCGGTCGTCGTGTGGCCCCGCGACCAGACCTTCGCGAACCGCGCCGAGACCTCGCCGGCCTAGGCTCTTGACAAGCTCGCCGGAACGGACGCGAGCCGCACGCCGAGCCCGCCAGCCAAGCCCCGCAACGCGGCCACGGTCCCGATCGCCGCCACATACCTGGCCGCCTCGTCTCGACTGGACATCGCCATGATGGCGGTCCGCGTGGCCTCCACGTCCACGTCAGCACCGGGCGAGCGCCGACGTAGACGCTCAAACGCCTCGGCCGGCCCGGCCACCGGGGCGACCGAGAGCCGCCCGGCACGCCGGCCGGCTGGACCGCTACGCCAGAGGCACGGATTACGGCCAGCTGAGCCCGCCCCTCCGTCAGATCACGTATCTGCGCCGGTTCCAGCCGCCCGACAAGTCGCGCCACCTGTTCAAGCACCAGGCTGACGAGGCCAGCCGCGGAGTCAGACACGGTTGGACTCTCCGATCCTGCGGACTATCTCGGTCACCAGGGCACGCATCTCCGCAACGTTTTTTTCGGGAGCGCGGTCGGACAACACCAGGGGTAGACTCTCTCCGGCCGGATCCGCATAGAAGCTGTGGTTCTCCCGAATCAGGGTACCAAATGCAGGTACCCCGGCGCGGGGCCTGTCGATGAAGTTCTGTTCGGCCAGGATCGGCCCTTTACCCTGGTAGCGGACCATCGTGAAGACGATAACGAGGATGACAGCGGAAACGCGGTCCTGAGATCCCAGCGAACGAACTCGCTCCGCTGCCCCGTTGTAGGCTCCCTTGAAGTGATCAAAGCGGTCCATAAAATGTTCGATCGCCACGGTTGAAAGCTCGTCCGGCTTCGCCGGGATCACCACGAACTGGCTCGCGACGATGGCCGAGCGAGTCAGCATGCCAAAGCTCGGTGGGCAGTCGATCAAAACGAGCTCGTAGTCGCCGGACGGGATCTGTGTTAACGCGTCACGCAGCCGCCCGAACACGCGCAGGAAGTCTTTGCTGCTCCGGGCACCGATCTCCCGGTGCGCGGCAACCACCAGATCTTCCTCAACGTCACTCAGTGTCAGATCAGACGCGATGATGTCGAGGCGTCCGTTGGCCCCGATGTAAAAGTTGTCCTTCGCGGGGGTGTCCACCAGTTCCAACGGGTCCCGGAGTTTCCCTCGCGGCCGCCATGACTGGAACCAGTGCTTGATCGTACGGTACGGCTGAAGGTACTCGTGCCACTGCTCGGGGCGATAGAACGAAAGCGTCAGGCTCGCCTGCGGATCAAGATCCACGATTAGGACCCACTTGCCGCGCCGAGCGATCTCGGCTCCGATGTTGGCCGTCAGGGTGGTTTTCCCGACGCTGCCCTTGTAGTTCACCACCGAGACGACCTTCACCGTCCCCCCTTCGGATTGTCGCCGCGCACCCCGTCCCACCGCACCGGCCTTACCAGCAGCTCAGACAGAGGCACAACCGACACCGGAACGCGATGGCAGTTCTTAGGA
>NZ_CDWTMO010000045.1:0-24924 GCF_977946435.1 Frankia sp. CgKIO3
CCCCCGGTGGATCCCCCCCCGGGTAAACCCGCCGGCCCGGTCGAGGCCCCGACCGACTTCGACCGGGCCGGCGGGTTTACCCGGGGGGGGATCCACCGGGGGTCCGCCCAGGGTCCGCCCAGGGAGTCTCGGTCGTGCCGGCCACGTCATCGCCGCCCCTGCACCCGCAGAGGTCAGGGGCGCATGCAGCAGCAAAAGCATCGGATGTGGTTCTGCGCACATTTCTCTGCCGAAATCATCCCCCGAGAACCGGGGTAAGCGGACCTTCGCGGGATCGTCACCCGTACGCAATCGAACCCGGGTACCACTCCAACATTGATCATCAAGACCCCGCCGGCACCCCTCCCGGGCCGCGCCGGCCAGCCGAAAGTGATCTTCATGCACGCTGTTTCCGCTGTCCAGTAGCGATTCCCCGCCCATCCGGCGGTACCCGGCGAGCCCGATCCCGGCCGCCGCGGCGACCGAGCCCGACCGACGGCAACACCGATCCCGACCGACAGCAGTCATCTCGGAACGCGCACGGTGCGTGACCATCCACCTCGGCACACGCCGGTACGGAGCCCCGGACGTCCGCGTTCCGGAACCCTTGCTATCCGGTCGAGAGACGTCTACGTTCCTCGGTTAACGAGACGAGACGGGATCGTTTCCGAGCGGAGCTCCGCCCACGGTATGCCAACCGAAAGGCAGCGTTGACGGATTCCACCCGGAACGCCCGAGGGCTTCTCGGCTCGACCAGGTTGACCTGCCTGTCTGGGGTGTATGCAACACCGGATTCGGCGGTCTGGAAAAGCATGTGTCCGCCTTTGCAACGTCAGCAGGAGACGGTATGCCCAGTCAGCCCAGCGTGCTACCCGCTCGAAGCTTCGCCACGCTTAGCTCCCTGTCCCCCGCGTGTCACCACGTGTCCGGCGGTGCACGATGAGCGCCGGCGTCCCGGTTCTTCCCGGCCGTGATCTGCCGCCACAGCCGTTCGGAGCTGGTTGGCCCGCCTACTGGCGCCAGGACGCGGCCTGCCGCGACGGCGACCCGGACGCCTTCTTCCCGCCGGACGGCCGCAACACGAAAGCCCGGGCCGCGGCCGAGACGCGGGCCCGCAAGATCTGCTCCGACTGCCCGGTGCAGCGCCCGTGCCTGGCCACCGCGATCTTCTGCCAGGAAGAGCACGGGGTGTGGGGCGGCCTGACCTCGGACGAGCGGGCTTCCGTCGTCCCCCGTGGACGGCTGAGCGCGGACGAAGCCCTAGTCTTCGCCGACCGGCTGCTGCTGTCCGTGTCGGTCGCGAGCTGAGCGGACCGCGCCCGGTGGCCCCGGGCGCGCCCCGCACCGGTGGCCGCCCCTGGCCGCGCGGTGGCTCCTCACGCCGGCCGATCTGCCCGGACATCGGTGGCGATGATCAGGGCCATGGTTCCGGACGGCTCGGCCGCGCCGCCCTCGCTATCCGGTCGGGCCATACCCCATTGACGGACCCGGCCCATCCTGGGCAGTCTGCGTGTCATCACCTCACGCCGCGGGGCGTGCGGCGCGGCGGCGCGGCGGCACGGGGACCGGACGCGGGAGGGCGCGGTGGGCACGAGTATGGCTCCCGGCGAGGCCGGATTCAACGATCCGGGCGGTGGCGGCGAGAAACCCCAGGCCGCGCCGCCACCGACAAACCCTAGAAAATTTACCGAGAAATTCTTTTCCCCGAATATCATGCTTTATATCGAGCCAGCCCTGCACGGTCCTGCTCGCCGTTCCGCGCCCGCCACGCCAGGCGCGAATTCCCGGCAATTCCGGCTGGAATGGCAGTTCCGGCTGGAACGCGACGGACGTCGCGCCGTCGATTTCCTCCCCGTGCAGCGGAGGGCTCTCTCGTGAGACCACAGCGGCGCCTTCTTCTGCTGCGGCACGCAAAGTCAGACTGGGCCGAGGGGTCGATCCACGACGCCGATCGGCCGCTGTCGGGATCGGGCCGGCGGGGCTGCAAAATTATCTCGCGCTACCTCACGGACAACAGGCTCGCGCCCGACCTCATTCTGTGCTCCTCCGCGCTGCGGACCCGGCAGACCGTCGAGGGCCTCGCGGAGGCGCTCCCCCCGAACGTCCCAGTCCTGACCGAGGACCGGCTCTATCTGGCCGAGGCGCAGGACCTGCTGGACCGGTTGCGTGAGATCGACGACGGAGTGCCCAGCGTGATGCTCGTCGGGCACAATCCCGGTATCCACACGCTGGCCGTGGCCCTGCTGTCCCCCGCCGAGCGGTACCAGATCCCCACGTTCCCGACGGCGGCACTCGCTGTCCAAGATCTGACCGTTACGCGCTGGGCGGAGCTGGGTCAGGACTCGGCCCGGCTCGTCTCCTTCGTCACGCCGCGGGGCCTGCGGGAGGCCGCCAGACCGGCGGGGGCCCCGAAACCTGGCCCACCGGCCTGAGTCAGGAACGCCGCCGGCCTGAGCTCGGCCGGCGGCCGAGCGCCGCGGCGCGGCAGCCCGATGAACTGGTAGGTGCCGCGCCAGGCCTCATTGAACCAGATCGGCACGGGACTCAGTAGGCCTGCTCCATGATCTTGGAGACGAGGGCGAAGACGCCACCAAGGACCAACAGTGCGCCGGCCGCGATCCACAACGGCACCGAGGCGAGCGGGAGGGCGAACGTCCCGACGACGAAGCCTACAATGATCAGAAGTACCGCGGCCCACGAACCCGTGTTGGCCTTGTGGTGACCGGTCTCACTAGCCACGTCCACTCCCGTCCGTCCTCATCGGGGCCGCCCGGCGACCCGATGCACATCGTTTTCCGGTGCGAGACTACCCGCGATCGGCATGTCCGATCCCGGATGGCGATGTACCTTTACCCGATCTCGCCATTCTCTTCCCGCGCCGGGAGCCCGGTCACCCGAATCCGGCGACCCGCCGCAGGTCCACCAGCTGGTCGTCGAGCCAGCGCCGCACGTCGTGGGTGCGGACCTGTTCGGCGGCCGCGGCGAGCCGACGATGGCGCTCCTCCATCGGCATCGTCAGCGCGGTGTATAGGGCGTCGGCCATCTGCTGCACGTCGAAGGGGTGCAGGGTGACGGAGAACTCGCCCAGTTCCTCGTGCGCCCCGGCCATCTCCGACAGCGCCAGCACGCCGCCACGCCGGTTGACGACCGCGACCTCCTTCGCGACCAGGTTCATCCCGTCGGCGATCGCGTTGACGATCAGAACGTCACAGATGGAGTAGGCCGCCACGGCGAGCGGGAAGTCCTCGACCATCCGCAGGTCGATCGGCTGGCGCCCCTCCTTGGTATGCCGGGCGTTGATCTCCGCGACGACCGCGCCGATCAGGGCGATGTAGTCGGCGTACTCCGGCACGTCGGTGCGGCTGGGCTGCAGCAGCGCCAGAAAGCTGACCTTGCCCACCAGCTCCGGATGCTGATCGAGCAGGGTGCCGAAGGCCAGGAAGCCGCGCACGACGTTCTTGCTGGGGTCGGTGCGGTCCACCCGCAGGATGAGCTGACGGCCATCGTCGAGGAAGATGTAGCGCAGCATCGCCACATGCGCCGCCACCTCCTCGGAGGCCTGCGTAGCGTCCAGCGCCGCCGGGTCGACCGAGATCGGGTGGTACCGGGCGCGGACCACCCGGTCCGCCACCGTCACCGTCAGCTGCTCCAGGTCGGTCGGCAGGCCGAGCAGCTCCTGGGCGCACAGGACGAAGTTGCGAGCGTAGCGCCGGGTATGGAAACCGACCACATCGCTACCGAGCAGCCCGCGCAGCAGCCGCTCCCGGATGTCGGCGGGCAGGACGCGCCACTCGTCCGGCCCCGGCCAGGGAATGTGGATGAAATGCGTGAGCACCACATCCGGGCACTGCTCCCGCACCCAGTCGGCCACGAGGTAGAAGTGGTAGTCCTGCAGCAGGACGAGCGCCTTGCCACCCCGCGCGCGCACCTCGTCAACCACCGCGTCGGCGTAGGCCCGGTTGACCGCAGCGTAGCCGTTCTCGAAGGCGTCGTGCTCGGCCCGGGTGAACACCGGTGACAGCGACCGGCCGTAGAGGCCGTGCTGGATGAACCACAGGATCGGGTTGGACCACACGCTGTAGAAGTCGGCGTAGGCGGTCGGATCGGTAACGACGAGCCGGACCCGGATGGCGGGGCCGTCCGGCTCGCCCTCCGCGAGCCGGGGCGAGGGAGAGGTCTGGACGAGGATGGAGCTCCCGGCGCTCTCCCCGGCGACGGCGACGTCCTCCTCGCTGGCTGCGCCGCACACCCACACCGCGTCGTCGAGATGCTCGGCGAGTCCGGACAGGGCCGAGACGAGGCCGCCCGCCCCCCGGGTGACGGTACGACCGGTGGCGTCCCGGTCGAACCTGACCGGACCGCGATTGGACAGCAGCACGAGCGGCAGGTCGAGCGACAGGTCGAGCGGGTTGAAGTCCGACACGGCGGATGCGGCCTCCTGGTCACGGGCGGTACTCGGCGTCCGGCACCGCTGAGCCCGAGCGCCCGAGCGCACGGGAACAATCCGGACTGTAGTAAGCCCGGCTTTCGGATGCATCGCGTTGCAACGCGGCTAGGACGTTGTTACCCAGACCTTCATCTGATTACTGCTCTCATCCGAAAGGTGTCCTCCTGTAACCAGATGCCCCGGCAAGCCGCAACGGGGAGATCCCGTCCCACGTCGGGAGGCGTGCCGTGCCTCACCCCAGCCGTCTACAGACCGTCCCGGTAGTCCCGAACCTCCTGCACAGCCGATCCCAACGACGCCAGCGACGTCTGCAATGTGTCGCGTGTCTCCACCAGCGCGCTGGTCAACTGTTCGACCGCGCGGTGCTCACTGCCGTCGGTCGCCGCGATCACCATCGCCTGCGCCTCCTCGATTATGCTCAGCGCGCCCTCCAACTGCCCGGCCACCTCCTCGGTGCGCCGGAACGCCTCGTCGAGCTGCGCCTTGACGTCGGCGATCGTGCCTGACACCCGTCCTCATCCCTTCCTGGAACCACCGCTCCTGGAACCACCGCTCTTCGAGGCGCCGGCCGGAGCCTGCCCGCCGCCGAGGCCGCGACCGAAGCGGACCGCCACCGCGAGCGCGGCCAGCGACGCGATCACCCCGACCGGTTCCATCGGGGCGAGCCGGAACGTGGCCAGCACCATCACCGCGGCCGTACCCGCTCCCAGGGTGCCCGCCCGCAACACCGCCTTCGCCCCATCCTCGCCGCCGGCCCCGAGAGCGACCAGAACGGCGGCGGCCACCGTCGACCCGACCAGGCATGGCACCGCGGGCACGGCGACGAAGGCCCGCAGAAGTCCGACGATCCCGAGGATGAGCACGCAGGCGAGGGCGGTCAGCAGCCCGGCCGACGCCGAGCCGGTGCCCTTGGAGACGGCCCGCAGTTCGGCGGCCTTTCTCATCGCGTTCAGGCAGAGCTCGTAGGCCTGGCGCGGCGCGGTCCGCGGGTCCACCTGCGCAGCGGACGGCTCGTGCGGGCCGCCGGCGCGGCCACCCCGCGCAGCCCGGCCCGCCCCCGGCGGCCGGCCATCCGACCGGTGCCGCTGCCGCGCGAGCCCCCGTCCCGTGCGGTCGGCCTCCCGTCCGGCCTGTGCCAACGATCGGCCCCGCCGATCGCCCGGTTCGGCCAGGGCGTACCCGCCCCCGTCGCGGTAGAGGCCGCGATCCGCCGTCCCCTTCTTCGCCAGGCCGACCCGCGGGGCGGCGGCAGCCGCATCGGCCGAGGTGTCGCCAGCCGCCGAGCGCAGCTGGTCGAGCTCGGTGAGCCCGTACTGGGCGAGGGGCTCGGCGACCTGGTCCCAGACGCTGCGGACCCTGGCCCGGATGTCCTGCGCGGCGTCCCGGTGCCGACGCGCGGCCGCCCGGCCGCCCTGACGCCGGTCGCGGGCGTCGCGGCCGGCCCGGGCCCGGGCCTCGTCGGACGCACCGAGCAGGCGCCGGTACTGCATCGCCGCCTTGGCCGGGTCGTCGAGATCCGGGTCGGCGAGATCCGGATCACCAAGGTCCGGGTCGCCGAACAGGTCGGCGAGATCGGAGGCATCCACCGGCACAAATCCAGCCACGATCCCGTTCCGTCCTTTCCCGGCGCCTGCTCGGCCGTCGATCCCCACCTCGCCGACACCCGCCACGTCGCCGTCGGTTCCCGCCCCGTCGTCGGTCCACATCGGGCTACCCCTGATCCAACGGCGCGAACGGCACCACGGTGCGCGGTTCGGCCTGGACGTGCCGGTCGAACAGGACCGCCCGATTCGGCATGGTCCCACCGGCCACCGACCGGTGTCCGGCCAGGACGAACAGGTCGCTGCCGGGTACCCCGGCCGCCATCCACGCGGCGATGTCGTCCCGGTTACCCGGACCGAGGTCCTCAGCCAGCCGGGACACTCCCCGCCACCAGCCCAGCAGGTGCACGCGCTGCGCCGGTCCCCGGCGGGTGAGCGTGCGCAGGTCGTCCAGTCCGGTGCGACGGGTCACCGGGTCACGCGCCTCCAGCCCGGCCCGGCCGGCGTCCATCGCAAAGACGACGATGAGCCGCAGCGGCGGCGCGACCGGGCCCACGCTGCCGGTGAGTGCGGACTCCTCCCGGGCACGGGTCTCGTCGGCGGCACCGGCCAACACCGACCGCAGGCCGGTGACATCGGCGACCCGAACGGGATGCCCGGCCCGGCGCACACGCGCCGCGAGCACCTCCGCGGCGGCAAGCGCCATCGGCTCCGCGGCGATGATCTCGACCACGAGTCCACCGGCCGGGACCTGCGCGGCGACGCTGGCCGCCGCCGCCTGCAGGATGCCGACCGCCTCCCGACGCAGCGGACCGAGCACGGCGAGATGCCGGCCGGGCAACGCGGCGAGCCGTACCCCGACCGCGGGCGGCTCGAGGTCCAGAGGCACGCCGACCAGCGCGAGGGGATCGACATCGTTCTCGGAGCCGTCCCCGGAGCCGGGGGCACGACCCGGCGACACACTGCCCGGCAGCAGGCTCGGACCGGTTTCGCCACCGCCCTCGCCACCGCCGCCGAGGATCGCTTCGGCCGCAGCCGCCTCGACGGCCGTCGGCGCCGGACGCCCGTCCAACGCCTGGTAGATCGGGTTGTCGTCAAGAACCGCGGGGGCGTGACCAGCGAAGACCCGCGGGGGCCTTGCCTTCGGCACACTGCGCGCGGTCGTGGCCGCCAGCCGCCCACGCAGCACGCCTATCGCCGCCGGATCCGGGAAGGCGACCCGGACGAGTTCGTTGCCCGCAGGATGGCCGTTGCGCCGATTGACGATAGCCTCGCCGACGCCCGAGAGCGCGCCGGCCGCCTCGTTCGCCGTGGACAGCAGGACCCGCGACTCCGAGATCGAGGTACGCAGCGCCACGCGCAACGCGAACTGCCCGAAGATCGAACCACGCTTGCCGGCGGTGGCGTCGAGCGCGTCGATACCGGACAGCGTCTGGCTGGCGAGCAGCAAATGGACCCCGTAGGCGCGGCCCTGGCGGGCCAGGACCTCCAGGTGCGCGACGGCCTCCCGCGCCACCGAGTCCATCGGGGTGAGCATCACCTGGAACTCGTCGACCACGACGATGATCCGCGGCCAGGGCGAGCTCCGGTCGGCCGCCCGCAGGCCTCGCAGGTCGCGGGCGCCGACCGCACGCATCGCCACGGCGCGGCGGCGCATCTGTTCACGAACCGCCCGCAGCACCGCGACGCCGAACTCGCGGTCGCTCTCGATGCCGACGGTATCGGCGTGCGGCAGGTAGAACGGGTCCGTCGGACCGGCGGCGAACTGGGCGAACTCCAGCCCCTCCTTGAAGTCGAGCAGATGGAAGCGGACCTGGTCGGGCCCGTAACGCGCGGCGATCCCGTAGATCACGTCGAGGAGCAGCGTCGACTTGCCCGACCCGGCCTGGCCGCCGACGAGGGCGTGCACGGTGTCGTCGTCGAAGGTGAACCCCACCGGCCCGTCGGGGCCCTGCGCCACCTCAACACCCACCCCGGCGGCGCTGTCGAACTCCCACAGGCCGCGGGGCAGCATGTCGCTGATGGCGGGCGGCCGGGCGGCCTCCCGGGTGGCCGCCGCGGCGACCTGAGCCGTGACCGCGGCGACCAGCATGGAGTGCGGCGGCGGGTCCAGCTCGACCCGCAACAGACCGGTCAGCGATGTGCGCCAGCCTCCCGCGGCGACCCGGCGCCATCCCGGCCGATCGGCGAGGAGCTCGACCGCGGTGAACACCACCGACCTCGGCAAGGGTTCCGTCACCGAGTCCTCGTCCTCGTCGGGTTCCAGGCCGATGACGTCGGGATCCAGCGGCGTCACCTCATCGGGATCGTCCCGCGAGCCGCCCAGGACCGGCTCCGCACCGGACGGCCGGACCTCCACGATGGAGATCACCACCACCCCGCAGGACGGGCCCTGGGCCGCGATGGCGGCGAGCGCCCGCGCGCCCTCGTCGTGCAGCCGGGGCTCACCGAGCAGCACCAGGACGCGCCAGGGCTCCGAACGCGGAAGCCCGGCATCCTCCCGCTCCCGCAACGAGTCGAACCGGCCACCGAGCCGGTCCACAGTGATCCTTACCACCTCCGCCGACAGCTCCGCGAGGACCTCCTCGAGCCGGGCCCGCGTCGTGAGCGTGGGAGTGGCCACACCGGCGGCACGCAGCGGCGCAAAGCCAGCGAGCCCGGCACCGAGCTCGTGGGGGTCATAGACGACGAGTCGGACCCGCCCGGCCGGCGCCGCGGCGAGGACGCGGGTCAGCAGGCCACGCACGAGGTCGACCGCGGCGGGCCGGCGGGACCGGGTCGTCTCGATCCGCAGGTTCAGGCCGTCCAGCAGCGGGATGGCCAGTGGCACCGTCCGGTGCTGCGCCGTGGGATCGTCGGGCGGCACGATGACCTGGCCGACCTGCCACAGAGCGGGCCGGAAACGAGCCCGGTCGCCGACCGGGGCGACGCCGAAGGGGCCGTGCCGCCAGTCGGGCGCCGCCCAGGACGCGCCGGCGAATCCACGCGCCCGGGAACGGGCGATCACGGCGGCCCGGGCGAGCTCCCCGGCGACGTCGAGCCGCCCCGCACCGGACTCACCGAGGCCATCAGCCTTCCCGGCGACACCGGAACCCGCTTCGGCCTCGATCCGGTCCGCCTGCTCATCCAGCCGATCGGCGAGCGCCAGTGCCGCCCCCAGCGAGGACTGGATACCGGCCACGAGCGTGCGCGCCCGCCGGGTACCCGACACGTTGACCTCCCCACACTGTGTGTTGCCGTGCTCGGCGTCGAGCCCCCCGACGACCATGACACGTCCGACGGAGCAAACATCCCAGAACGCGCCGACCGGCCGAACTGTCCTGCCGGCGCGACGGTCTGGGCACGGGGACCTCGCCGGACGAAAGCATGCGACGACATCGGCGACGTTATCGGTACAACCACCCGCAGCCTGGCCGTTCCGGACGACGGCGACGCCGGGACCACCGGAGCGGGCTACCCCTCGACCGGCACCAAATCAACGGCGCCGCGCGTGTTCAATGATCCGTCGGGGCAACCGTCCCGGTCAGGTAAGCCAGCGCACCGATCGAAGGGGCGAAGGTCGGCGATGAGCAGGTGGAAAAGGAACGTCGGTGACGGACGCGGCTGACACGGCTGACACGGCGGGCCTCACGGAGACGGCGGGTACGGCGGCGGCGAAACAGCGACCGCTCGCCGTCATTGACGTCGACGGGGTGGTGGCCGACGTCCGACACCGGTTGCGCTTCCTGCGCGCCAGTCCCAGTGACTGGGAGGCGTTCTTCGCAGCGGCGCCCGCCGATCCCCCCTTGGCCGAAGGGGTGGAACTAGCCCGCAAGCTGGCTCGGGACCACGAGGTGGTACGGCTGACCGGCCGGAGCGTTCCAGAGAGGCGACGCGGCGCTGGCTGACCGAGCAGGATCTGCCGCCGGGTGAGCTGCGGATGCGTCCGGACGCCGACCGTCCGCCGGCTCGGGTGTTCAAACGCGCCGAACTTCGCGAGCTCGGCGCCGGCCGTCGGGTCGCCGTCGTGGTCGACGACGACCCCGCCGTGGTGGACCTGCTGCGCGCCGACGGCTGGCCGGTCCTGCGGGCCGAATGGCTCGCCTACGAGGCGACGCTGGGCAACGCCCAGGAGACCGAGGGCCGCACCTGACCATGAGCCGCGCCTCGGCGACGCTCGGTGCGGCCCGCGGCCGGCGGCGAACGGCCCGAACACCACCAGCAGGCCCAGACACCAGGCGAGGGACTGCAGGAGAACGGAGACGATCCGACCGCCGAGGAACAACGCCCGCACGGCGTCGACGGTCACCGTCACCGGCTGATGCTGGGCGAACGCCTGCAGCCAGCCCGGCATGGTCTCCACCCGGGCGAAGGCCGAGCTGGCGAAGACCAGCGGGAAAATCCAGATGAATCCCGCCGACTGCGCCGCCTCCGCGCTACTCACCGACAGCCCGATGACGGCGGACAGCCAGAAGAAGGCGTACGAGAACAACAGCATCAGCCCGAACCCGGCCAGCACCGCCGGCACCGTGGTCTCCCCGAACCGGAATCCCACGGCCAGGCCCACCGGAAGCATCACTACGACGATGAAGACGTTGCGGGCGAGATCGGCCAGGGTACGGCCGGTGAGCAGCGCCGACCTGCTCATGGGAAGGGAACGGAACCGGTCGATCAAACCCCGCTGACGGTCCTCCGCCAGCCCCACGCCGGTCAGCATCGACCCGAAGATCACCGTCTGCAGGAAGATGCCCGGCATCAGGTAGTCCACGTACTTGACCCCGTCACCCACGTTGATCGCGCCACCGAAGACATAGGTGAACAGCAGGACGAACATGACCGGCTGGATGGTCGCGAAGATGACGAGCTCGGGTATCCGCCAGGTCTGGATCAGATTGCGCCGGCACATCACCCACGCGTCGGCAACGGCCCACGACAGCTGCCCGCGCCCCGCTGGAGTCAGCTCGAGGGTGCTCATATGGTCACCATGTCCTTGTCATCGTCCTTGTCGTCCTTGTCGCCCCGGTCATCAGGGGTGTCGGTGTCGCCACGGCCGTCGCCGCCCGCGCGTGCGGGCGGCACCTCGCTGCCGGCCGGAGCGCGCCCGGTCATGGCGAGGAAGACGTCGTCCAGCGACGGCCGGTGCAGGGCGACGTCGGAGATCGGCACCCCCAGCTCGTCGAGACCCCGGACCACGTCGGACAGCACGCTCGCGCCCGGTACCGGCACACTGACCCGGCGCGTCTCCCCGTCGGCCGTCGCCGCGCCGGATCCGAACCGGGCAAGCACCGCCCGGGCGGCCTGGGCATCCTCGGCGGCGTCACCACCGACGACGATGTCCAGCCGGTCGCCACCGACCTGCGACTTCAGCTCGTTCGGGGTACCCCGCGCAATGACCCGGCCGCCGTCAACCACCGAGATCCGGTGGGCCGGCCGGTCGGCCTCCTCCAGGTACTGCGTCGTGAGCAGGACCGTCGTGCCGTCCCGCACCAGATCGGCGATCACCCTCCACATCGCCGAACGGCTGCGGGGATCCAGTCCGGTGGTCGGCTCATCGAGGAACAGCACCGCCGGGTTGATGATCAGGCTGGCCGCGAGATCGAGCCGCCGCCGCATCCCGCCCGAGTAGGTACGCGCCTGCCGACCGGCCGACTCGGCGAGCTCGAACCGCTCGAGCAACTCGACCGCGCGGGCCCGCGCGACGCGGCTGCGCAGCCGGTAGAGCCGCCCGAACATCTCCAGGTTCTCCAGGCCGGTGAGCCGCTCGTCGACCGCCGCGTACTGACCGGTCAGACCGATCCGGGCACGCAGCGCGTCCGCCTGCCGGACGACGTCCAGACCGAGGACCCTGGCCTGGCCGCCGTCCGGGCGCAGCAGGGTCGACAGGATGCGTACCGCCGTCGTCTTGCCGGCTCCGTTGGGCCCCAGCACGCCGTGCACGGTGCCGGCATCGACCCGCAGGTCCAGGCCCACCAGCGCTCGTTTGCCGCCGTAGCTCTTCTGCAGGCCCTCGGTGAGGACCGCCGGGTTGTCTGTCACGAGGCGGACCGTACGACGAACCTCCGACAGTTTGGAACCGAATAAAGGCGGGGGGAGGCTAGGCCGAGCTCCGCCGGGTCCGACGACTGGCCAGCTCGTCGCCGGGATGGGTCGCCGGCGGATGACCAGGCCGCTCGCAGGGCAGTTCAGCCAGCTGGCCACGCATATCGCGCAGGGCTCGGCCAACGGCGATGGCGAACACGCCCTGCCCACCCCGGACAAGATCGATCACCTGGTCGTCCGAGGTGCACTCGTACACGGTGGAGCCGTCGCTGATCAGGATGAGCTGCGCCAGGTCGTCCACGCCGCGGGTACGCAGATGCTCCACCGCCACCCGGATGTTCTGCAGCGACACACCGGCCTCGAGTAGCTTGCGGACCACGCGCAGCACCAGGACGTCACGAAGGGAGTACAGCCGTTGGCTGCCGGAACCGGACGCGTCGCGGACGCTGGGGACGACCAGACCGGTCCGAGCCCAGTAGTCGAGCTGGCGGTAGGTGATGCCCGCCGCGGCGCAGGCCGTCGGCCCCCGGTACCCGACGTCGTCCCCCGGCGGTTCAGGAATCTCATCCGGAAAGAGCTGGCCCTGTTCGATCATCCCTGTACGCACTTCGCCGCCATGCCAGCCCCATCCTCCGGACCGTTCCGGATCCGTCCCGACCGCCGACGTCACCCGACGCCGCCAGCCCGGGCACCCGGCCCGATCGAACCGTTTCCACCGTCGTGCGGCCTGCCACGATCACCTCGACCACACGACTCCCTGTCCCCGACCGCCGCCGGTCGACGGCCTGCGAGACCGCGACGCGGCACCCCTGTGCCCGTAAGCCGGGACCGCCCGCCCACCCGTCGGCACGGGCCTGGGCGGAGCGCATCACGCCGTTGCCACAGCCCGGCAAGGTCAGAGCCGGAGAGAGCCCGTTCCGCCACGTCTACCGCGGGCAGGGGCACGAACTCTACGGTCGGGCTCTCCCGACCGTAGGAGCGACGCGCGGTTCCTTCAATGATCTAAGCCGGCGTGTCTGTAGTCCAGCGGACGTCATTCAACAGATCGGTCAAATCGGAAGTGCGCTCCGATACTGCCCGCACGCTGGATCACAGCCGACCTTGGCCAGGGCTGGCTGAAGGCCTCAACGGCCGACCTGCTCCCAGGCGGGCACGCCAAGGACTGGGAGGCTCAGGGGCCAGGAGCCCTCGGGAACCGGGAACCCTCAGAAGCCGGGAACCCTCAGAAGCCGGGAACCCTCAGAAGCCGGGAACCCTCAGGAGCCGGGAGTGTTGAAATCCTCCGGGGAGATCGTGTCAAGGAACTCCCGGAACTTCTCCAGCTCGTTCTCCTGTTCTTGTTCCTGTTCCTCGGGAACGGTGATCCCGGCCTCGGCCAGGACCGCCTCGACCCCGTAGACCGGCGCTCCCATCCGCATCGCCAACGCGATCGCGTCGGACGGCCGGGCGGAGACCTCCACCCCGTTGCCGAACACGAGCGTGGCGAAGAAGACGCCGTCCTGAAGGTCGGTGATGGTCACCCGGGTCAGATCCGTCTGCAGCGCGCGCAACACGTCCCGCATCAGGTCATGGGTCATAGGTCGAGCCGTCGTGATGCCCTCCTGGGCGAAGGCGATCGCCGTCGCCTCAACAGCACCGATCCAGATGGGCAGATACCGCTCACCGCCCACCTCCTTGAGCAGGACGATCGGCTGCTTCGACGGAAGCTCGACTCGCACGCCGACGATGTCCAGCCGATGCACCGATCTACCTCCTCACAGGTGGGGCGGGGCGGGATGTTGTGACCGGAGCCAGAAAACCCCACAGGGGAGACAGTATCCCCGCTTCCGTCCGGCGTCAGCGCGCCCACCGGTTCGGCTGTCCGGCAAGGCACTCCGAGCGCAGCCCCGGCAGCCTCCTCACCTCGGTCTCAACTCGAGCGTCCCGCCGCCAGCCGGGAGCGCAACAGGGCCGCGTGCAAGCGGACCACCAACGCCGCCAGCTCATCGGCGGTCTCGGCGTGCCGTCCCGAGCCCTCACCACCGCGCTGGCCCCGCAACGGGGCGACGGCGGCCTCGATGAGACCAGCCTCACGGTCGGCCACGGTGCGGGCGGCCCGCAGATGCCGGGGCTGCACGCCGTGGCCGGCCAGCAGCGCCACGGTCCGCGCGACGAGCAGGGCGTCGGAATCGTAGTACCCGCCGCCCGCGATCGGACCCACCAGGCCGTGCTGTTCCAGCTCGGTCAGGGCCTCGTCGCCGAGCCCCGCGGCGGCGAGAAGCTCCCGGCGCGACATCCTAACCCTTTCCGCCCCGAGGAACGCGTCCAGGCCGGTAGGGGTCGGATGCGGAGGCAGCGCGCGGGGTCCGGGCCGATGCACCGGGGTCTCACCGCGGTCGAGCGACGCCAGCTCCTCCTTGATCACGCGCAGCGGAAGAAAGCGCTCCCGCTGCGCGTGCAGGACGTAACGGAGCCGGGCGACGTCGTTGACCGAGTACTTGCGGTAGTTCGCGCTGGTACGGGCGGGTTCGACGAGTCCCTCCGCCTCGAGATAACGGATCTTCGACAGGGTAATGTCGGCGAAGTCCGCCCGCAGACGGTCGAGAACCTGGCCGATGTTGAGCACCTTCGCGTTCTGTCCGGCCTGGTCCGAGCGCGCTGCGCCCGAACGCGGGGCCGGCGATGCCGCGGCGAGGCCGCCGCTCACCGTGGGTCCTTCCTCGTCACCGTGCCGCTGACCCCCCGTAGCTCGCGCCGGTCAGGAACACCAGGCGGAACTTGCCGATCTGCACCTCGTCGCCGTTGGTGAGCTCAGCCGAGTCGATCCGCTCGCGGTTGAGGTAGGTACCGTTCAGGCTCCCGACGTCGCGAACCGAGAAGCCCTTGGTGTACGGCGAGCGATGGAACTCCGCATGCCGGCGGGAGACGGTCACGTCGTCGAGGAAGATGTCGCTCTCGGGATGGCGGCCGACGGTGGTCATGTCGGCATCCAGCAGAAAACGACTCCCCGCATTCGGCCCCCTCTTGACGACGAGCAACGCCGAACCGGGAGGTAGCGCGTCGACGGCGGCGACGGCGTCCCGCTCGGTCGACTCGTCGACGTGGTCTCCCTCGATGCCGGACAGCGCGGCCGCCAGGTTCAGCGTCGACGTCTGCTCCGCGGGTCTCTCCGGCGCCACGGGCTCACCCGGACGCACCAGAGGAGACCCGCACCGCGCGCAGTACAGCGCGTCGGACGGGTTCTGCTGTCCGCACCTCGTGCAGAACACAGTCGCGTCCGCTTCCTGCCGGGATCCCGCACGGGCGGGGTACCCCAGCCGCTTCGGCCGCCACCGAACGGGCGGCGGGAACGTCTCTGCCAACACTGCGATGGTGGTAGCCAGACGTCCGCAGCCCACCCCCATCACCAGGATGATCACATGGCGACGGTCGGGCCGTCCACGATCGTGCCCCGGTGCACTCCGAGGCTAGTGCATCGCGGGCACGGTCGTGAAAAGGGTGCGACCCGTGTTGTTCGGCGTGGTGTGGCCCACCACCCACCATGGGCACAAACCAGATACTTTCAGTTTTCCTTCACGTGCTCCGCGTACTCTTCGGCGGTCAGCAGGCCGGTGACGCCGGCGACATCCGCGACCGTGAGCTCGACGAGCCAGCCTTCCCCGTAGGGATCAGAGTTGATCAGTTCCGGCGCACCGGCAAGCGCCTCGTTGCGCGCCGTCACCTCTCCGGCGATCGGCGCGTAGATCTCGGACACGCTCTTGGTCGACTCGACCTCTCCGAAGGACTCACCGGCCTGGACCGCGGAGCCGAGGTCGGGCAGAGAGACAAAGACGATGTCGCCCAGCGCCTCCTGCGCGTAGGACGTGATGCCGACCCGTGCCGTGCTCCCGTCGAGCCGGATCCATTCGTGCTCACGGGTGTACTTCAGGTCGTCCGGGTACACCGGAGATCGCCTCCCCTTGCTCTGACCACTCCGCGGACCGCTCTGCGCCGCCCGGCCCGACGCCGTACCGCGCCGCGAACTCCACCAGGAACCACGTTCCTCGACTGGCCCGGACAGGGTCCCCTATCCGGCCGGACGGGCATAGCGAGGACTCGGAGCGGGTCGCAGCGCACGGATCTCGATGTGCTCGGAGGTCCGAACGGTCGCCTGCGCCCCGTCCCGTGCCGCTACCGTATCGAGCACCCCGCCGGGGATCCGCATCGCCTGGTCCAGCGTGTGGGCGTCGCCCACCACCCGCAGCACGTACGGCGGCGCGATCGACGTGCCGTCGACCACCAACCCCCGCCCGGGCTCGTCGGCCACGTAGGTCGAGACGACCGCTCGGACCCCGGCGATCTCGATCGCCTCGGCGCCCGCGTCCCGTAGCTCCTGCAGGGCGTCGACGAGGATCGAGGAGTCGACCGCGCGGTGGGGATCATGGATCGTCAGCTCGAGCCCCGATCCGGTGACCGGCACGATGCCGGTGAGGATCGCCAGCCGGTCGGCCTCGCGACGCACCTCGCCCGGCCCGGCCGCCGGGGCCGGCGTCGACGTCGGCACGGGCGGCATCATCGGTTCCGCCTCCTGGCGGAGCTGATGCTCCCGGGCCGCCAGGGACCGGTCGACGGCGCCGATCGCACCGAGGGTCGCGGCGAGCTCGCCCGGCCGCGCGGTGGCAAGTCCGAAGGACGGCTCCGCGGACCGGGTCGCGGCGACCGCGGCGAAACCGAGACCGGCGAGCAGGACCAGGCTCAGGGCACGCCGCGTCCGGGCACGACCCGGCCGGGCGTGCCCCGGAACCGGGCTCGGCGTCAGCTCCGACGCGACAGGGACCACGACGGGCGACGTGGGCGGGTCCGACGGCGCCTCGGGGACCGGCCCCTCGGGGACCGGCGGCTCGGCGACCGGGGTCGGATCGGGCTTCGGATCGGGTACGGACTTCCGTCCGGGCCCGGATCCCGCAGGGTCGCCTGTCGAGGTCACCGCCACCGTCAGACCTTGATCAGATGCTGACGCAACGCGGTCGCGGTGGCGAAGATGCGGATGCCCAGCACCACGACCACCGCGGTGGACAACGCGCCGCCGAACCCGATCAGGTCGCCAAGTATCACCATCAGGACGGCAACCGCGACGTCGAAGACGAACGAGACGATGAACACCCGGTCGTCGAACACCCTCTCCGCGACGGCCCGCGCGCCGCCGAGAGCAGCGTCCACCGCGGCCACCACAGCGACTGGGAGGTAGGGATCCATCCAGTCGGGGACGGTCGGGCCCAGCACCAGGCCGGCCGTCACGCCCAGGGCAAGGGCTACCACGACGATCATGATTCGCTCCGTCGAGCATGCCGCAGCACCCGGGGATCGGCCGCGGACAGGGTCAGGTTTCTGACAGTGACGACCGCCAGGGAGGTCACCGGTGAGTCGGGACGATGCCGCAGCCGGTCGATCACGGCGGACTCCTCGAGACGCCGCACGAGATCGTCCGGATCACCCACCGCTTCGACGGTGTACGGCGCAATCATCGGCACGAATCCGACGAGAACGAGATCACCGGCCGCCCGGATCGCGCTGAGAGCCGTCAGGCGGACGCTGTTGACCGCGACAGCCTCGGCACCCGAGATCCACAGCACGTTCACAAGATCAGCAAGGTCTCAATCTTGAATCCGGGTCCAGTAGGACGCCGGTGCGGGGCGGGGACCAGCGGGCCCGGTCGACGGGCGCAGCGGGGTGGGCGCCGTTGACGCACGAGGTGCCGAGGGTGCCGACGGCCCGGGGGAGGTCCGGTCCGCGAGCTCGATCCGGGCACCCGGTCCACGCACGGGGGACCAGCCGGCCGCCGGCCCGAGATCCGACAGTGCCGCCGTGGCCCGGGCCAGCTCGCGCTCGGCCCGGGCGCGCTGTTCCCGCGCCATCTTCACCCGCAGGCGCAGCTCGCTGACCCGGGTCGCGGCCGCAGTAGTCGCGGCGGATCGCTCATGGATCTCCGCGCGCAGGGCCGCGACGAGCTCCGCACGTTCCCCGGCCGTCGTCGCGGCACGCCGGGCCCCGGTGGCTATCATCAGGCCGAGCAGGCCGAGGACGAGGGCCAGGGCGAGGGGGCGGCAGCCAGGGGCGACGGGCCCGCTCGGAGACGCCGCAGGGATCCGAAGAGCCGGTGGCCACGGGGCATACCGGCCCTCGGCGTGGCCATCCGGTCCGTTCTCGCACATTCGGCATTCTGACCGACCGGACACCGAGCGCCGCCGACCAGGGCCTCGCCGCGCGTGCCGCGGCTACCGCGCCTCGACCACCTCGACCCAGCGCCGCAGCAGCACGTGGGCCTCCTCGATGTCGGCATCCTCCGACCACAGGTGGGTGACCGCCTCACTCGGATCCGGCAACACCAGGATCCAGGAGCCGTCCGGACCGACGATCCGAACCCCGTCCGTGGTGTCGATGACATACCCCGCATCCGGGTCGACCGACTCCACCACGCGACGCATGACGGTGCCCTTGACCGCCCACGGGGTGGGCACTGAACGACGCAGGATCGCCACCAAAGGTATCCGGGCGTCGATGGTGCTGAGCGTCAGCCGGGTCCGTGCCACCAGGGCCAGCAGTTTCACGAACGCCGCGATCCCGTCGATCGCGGGGGCGAACTCGGGGACGATGAAGCCGCCCCGCCCGTCGGCGGCGAAGACGATGCCGTCGTCACGGGCGACCCCGGTCAACGCCGCAGCCGACAGGGAGGTCCGGCGTACCGTCAGCCCGTGGAAGCGGGTAACCTGGTCGGCCACCCGGGTGATGGTCACCGGCAGGGCCACCTCCGCGGCGGGATTCTCCGCCGCGACGAGGTCGAGGAACACCAGCAGGGCCCGGTCATCGTCGATGGGGTCCCCCCGTTCGTCGACGATCGTGACGCGCTCGCCGACATGGTCGAACCGCACGCCGAAGGCCGCCCCGGAGCTGGCGACGAGGGCACCCAGGCGGTCGGTGGCCCGCAGATCCTCCAGGGCGCTGCGGGGCGGGATGGTCTCGTCGACGCGTCCGTTGACGGTGAGCACGTCGACGCCGAGCCGGCCGAGCAGTGTCGGCAGCACCAGGGACGCCGAGCCACCCGAAGGATCAACGACGATCTTGAGATCCGCCTCAACGATGCCGGCGGTATCGACCCGGTCAAGCAGATCCTGGATGTAGAGATCCATGGTGCGGGCCGGGAAACGCAGGTCACCGATCTCACCGGGAAAGGCCCGGCGGAACTCCTGGCGGGAGAAGACCCGGTCAAGCTTGCGCTGCGCCACCGGGGAGAAGTCGTCGCCGTCGGTATCCAGGAAGATGATGTCGATGCGTTCCGGGTCTCCGGGGGTGGTGCGCAGCATGATCCCCCCAGCGGCGTTGGACGAGCGGACATCGAAGCGGGTGACCGGCATCGGTGCCACCTCAAGATCACGGACGTTGATGGCGCCGGCGGTCAACGCGCTGATGACGGCCCGCTTGAGGGCCCGGGCGGCGCGGGAACCGTCCCGCGCGGTGGTGACGGTGGCTCCCTTTTTCAGGGTCGTGGCGTAGGCACCGGCGAGGCGCACCACCAGCTCCGGGGTAATCTCCGCGTTCACCAGGCCGGACACCCCGCGCGGCCCAAACAGGGTCCGCTGGCCGCGGGACTCCCAGATGACGGACGTGTTGACGACCGCGCCGGCCTCGATCGTCTTGAACGGATACACCTTCACGTCATGGGAGATGAACGCCTCCTCGCGGACGACGCACTCGTCTCCGACGACGGCGCCCTCCTCGATCCTGGCCGCCCGCAGCACGTCGGTGCTCTTGCCGATGACGCAGCCGCGCAGGTTCGTCTGCGGGCCGATGAGCGCGTTGTCCTGGACGATCGCCCGGTGCAGGAACGCGCCGCTCTTCACCAGCACGTTGCTGCCCAGCACGGAAAACTCCCGCAGCTCGGCGCCAGCCTCCACCTTGCTGTAGTCGCCGACCACGAGCGGCCCCTTGAGGATCGCCTCCGGGTGGACCTCGGCGTCCTCACCGATCCACATCCCGAGGGACACCTCGAAACCGCCGATCTCCACGTCGACCTGGCGGTTGAGCACATCGGCCTGAGCCCGTTGGAAGCTCGCGATGGTGCCGACGTCCTCCCAGTACCCGGACGCCACATAGCCGTACACCGGGGCACCCGCCTCGACCAGCCGGGGGAAGATGTCGCCGGACCAGTCCACCGCCTCGCCGGGCGGCACCTGGGCAAGCACCTCGGGCTCCATCACGTAGATACCGGTGTTGACGGTGTCGGAGAACACCTGCCCCCAGGTCGGCTTCTCCAGGAAGCGCTGGATCCGTCCGTCCTCGCCGGTGATGACGATGCCGAACTCGAGCGGATCGGGGACGGATTTCAGCGCGACGGTGACGAGCGCGCCCTGACGCCGGTGGAAGGCGACCAGGTCGGTGAGGTCGATGTCGGTCAGCGCGTCCCCGCTGATGACCAGGAACGCCTCGTCCCGCAGGGCGTCCTCGGCGTTCTTCACGCTGCCGGCGGTGCCCAGCGGGGTCGTCTCGGTGGCGTACGACAGGTGCATCCCGAGCTCGTCACCGGAACCGAAGTACGTCCGGATCATCGAGGCCAGAAACTGGACGGTCACCACCGTCTCGTCGAAGCCGTGCCGTTTGAGCAGGCGCAGCACATGCTCCATGATCGGCCGGTTGACGACGGGGAGCAGTGGTTTGGGCAGGTTCGCGGTCAACGGGCGCAGCCGGGTGCCCTCGCCACCGGCCATGACGACGGCTCTCACCGGTCACCTCCCACTTGCGCCGGTCCGGGCATCCGCCCGGAAGCGCCGGACAAGCTGGCCGGCCTGGACGAAGTACAGAAGACCAGACCACCAGTACAGGGCAGTACCCCAGATCGCGAACGCCCATCCGACCGGGCGTGCCGCGGTGGCCGGCCAGGAATCCCCGGCGGACAACAGCAGGAGAGGGAAGGCATACAGCAGGTTGAACGTCGCCGCCTTGCCCAGGTAGTGCACGGGCAGCGTGACGCCAACCCCGATCCGGCGCAGCAACGGCGGCAGCGCCAGCAGCGCCACGTCGCGGGCGAGGAGCAGAACCGCGAACCAGACCGGCACGATCCCGCGGAGGGTCAGAGCGACGATGGTGGCGAGGATGTAGAACCGGTCGGCGAGGGGATCCAGCAGGACGCCGAGGCGACTCGTCTGGTTCAGCACTCGCGCGAGCTTGCCGTCCAGGTAGTCGCTGATTCCGGCGAACGCGAGAACGCCGAGCGCCGCACCGTCCGCCTTCGGGCCCAGCACCAGCCAGAGGAAGACCGGCACGCCGAGCAGCCGCAGGGCGGACAGCGCGTTCGGAACCGTCCAGATCCGGTCCGAGGCGGCGGGCATGGTCATGCGGCGTCCCTCCTCCACCGGTTGGGCGGCGCGACGCGCCGCGACGGCGGTGGACGGCCGCCCACCGCACCCGGCGCTCCCGCAGGTCCCACCGACGGGTTCGGCGCCGGTCAGGACGTCCGAGCCCGGTAGAGGTCGCAACGCCCCGCCGACGGGCCGGACATCGCTGACGCTAGCGGATCGTGGGGCACGAGGAGCGGAGAGGGATCCGCCGCCGGGGTACCCCGGCGTTCGGACCGGGTCAGATGGGACCGGGCTCAGAGGATGCGGCCGACTTTGTAGGTGGAGCTGTAGATGGGCCGCAGCGACACGACACCGCCGGTCTGCGGGGCGGCCCACATATACCCGTTCCCTGCATAGATGCCGACGTGGTAGATATTCCCAGGAGTACCGTAGAAGATCATATCGCCGGGCTGTTTGCCCGACTGGGGCACCTTCATCGAGACCCGGTACTGGTCCTCGGCCACGCGCGGCAGCGAGCGGCCGAGCTGCTTGAAGACGTACTGGACGAGGCCGGAGCAGTCGAACGAGTACGGGCCCTCCGCGCCCCAGACATACGGCTTGCCCTTGTGCAGCGACGCGAGGTAGACGGCCTTCTCCCCGATCGAACTACCCGGGATGACCTTCGGAATCGCCTGGTCGATCACGGAACCCGACCGTCCCGGACCCGACCGTCCCGGAGCCGACCGTCCTGGACCCGTCGGATTCGCGATCGTCACCGTGGCGGCGCTGGCCAGGGAGGGACGCAGGGCGTTCGATCCGTCGAAGACCGCGGTGATCGTCGTCGTGGAGAGCAGGCGCGCGGTGATCTGCGCGGTACCGTTCGCGCCGGTCCGCAACCTCGTGGAGGTCTGCCACTGGGGACCGTTCACCACGACGATACGGACGTCCTGGTTCGCGAGCGGGGTGCCGCTGTCCGATTCCAACGCCCGCACCGTGAGCACCACCGGGGTGTTGGGCGCGACCGAGGTCTTGTCCGCGGCGATCGAGACGCTGGTGAAGACGGGGTCGTGGTCCGCGATGGCGGTGGCCAACGGGGCGAGTCTGCGGGCCGAGGCCGCATCGTGGCCGGTGGCGTGGTGTCCCGGGACGAGCGCGGCTTCCTGGGTGAGGGAGTTCGACTCCAGCGACGAGGTTCCGTCGGTGCCCCCGGGGACGGTGGCCGCGAAGGCGGCGGTCGAGGCCGCGATCGTCCCGGTGGTGAACGCGGCGATGGTGACCGCGCGTCGCGGAGGAGGAGTGGTACGGCGGCGAGCCGCGCCGGAGCCTAAGGAGCCGTGGGGCGCCGACGGGCGCTGACGATTCCGGACGAACTGGTCCCAGTCCTCCGGAAGCCAGGCCATACCACGACGGGGCAAGACGTGTCCTTCCCGTGCGCCTACGAGGGAGCTGTCGGGTTCGGGCTGGTCAGCCCGGCGACCAACGACCCGGTCAGTGCCGTCACCGCCGGAACGCGGCCGGATCCGCCGGCCACACCCGGAACTACGGCTCCCCGCACCTGCCCCGACATACTCGGAGGGGCCGCCGAACCGGGGGCAGGGCCAGGCACATCGGTTCGACGGGTATCTCTATCAAAATAGGTATATCTGTATGACACGTAACAGACACTTCATAATCTGGACACCTAGGGATCGGTAGAACAGAAGTGCCGTTGATGACGATAGTGGACATGCCCGGGCGACCCGCAATCACCCCCACCCCAACACTTGAACACGACACCAGAAGGCCGCCGCCTCTCAGCAAGAAGTACGGATGCCGTCACGCCGGGTGCCTGTCGGCGGCTCGGTCACGCCACCTCGGTCAGGTCGTCACGACGCCCCCCAAGCATCGACGTGTCGTAGATCTCTCCGGCTGTCTCCTCGGCGATCCGGCAGCGGAACGGGCCGGGTCGTCAGGGTGCGGGCGGCGGGTTCACACCCGGGACAGAACCGACCTGCGCCGGCTGCGGCCGTGCCGGCTGGCCTGACGAGATCTGCGCCGGCCTCGGCAGCCCAGGCGACGAGTGCGCGGGTACGGGCACTCGCGGCGGATTCGGCGGAAGCATGCTCGCCGCAGACCGGGCCGGCACGACGGGCGCGGCTCCTGCCGAGGATTCGGCGTGCGCGTACACCACCAGGTTGTTGAGATAGTGCCCGGCCTTCCGATCGAAGGCGCCCCCGCAGGTGATCAGGCGCAGTTCAGGGCGGGGTACCGGTCCGTAGACCCGGTTCGCCGGGAACCTCGACTTCACCACGTTCTCCGCGCGATCGACGACAAACGTCGTGGACACGCCGGTCGGCGAGGCGACCTCGACACGGTCGCCGGGCACGAGCTCGTGCAGCCGGTAGAAGACCGCCGGGCCGGTGGTGGAATCGTAGTGGCCGACGAGCACGGCAGGGCCGATGCCGCCAGGCGCCGGACCACGGTCATACCAGCCGACATCCCCCCATGCCTTGGGCACCCCGAGCGTGCCATCCGGGTTCAGACCCAGATGAATGATCGGAGCGTCCACCCTGATCCGGGGGATGCGCAGCCGGGACGGATTGTTAACGACCACCACCGGCTGCTCGGGGACGGCGGGAGGTAGCCCGAACCGGCCGGTCGTCGGCACGGGGGTGGGCGGCAGCGGGACGTCGGCGATGCCGGCCGTCGTGTCCGCCCCGGAACCGCCGCGGACGGCGTCGAACGCCGGTTCCGCCAGCCGGAAACCGCTGCCGAGGACAAGGACCGCCCCGACGAGGAGAAGCCACCGCCAAAGCAGGAGGCGCCTGCCCGCGGCGGGTGCGCGGACGGAGAAGGCCGTCGGTGCGCCGTTCGCGGGCCGCTGGTTACCGCTGCCCGTCCCACCTTTCACAGCTCCTCCCGCCATCCCGCCCGTCGATCGTCTACATGCCCGTGCGGATCGCTCCCGAGGTGGATCGTCCAGCGCACCGCTCGCGGCTCCGAACCGTCACCCGCCCGCACCACAAGGCCACTGATAGTGACTCTATCAATCGGTAGAGATACTTTCCGTGAGCGGCATGCTTGTGAGCGAGGTGCACTGGTCTCAATGATTCCGAGATCACCGAAAACTGGACGAACTAGACCGAAGAAGCGACCCGATCGCCGCCGCGAGGAGGTCGATCCGGCCGCACCACGCCCGGGCGGTTGACCCGCACCCCCACGCTCAGTCGCTAGGGTATCACTCGCAGTAATTAATCGATCACCGTACGTGAGAGAGGGGACCAGATGAAGAAAGGTATGGGTCGGAGCGCCGCCGTTCTCGCGATATCCAGCGCGGCGAGCGTCACCCTCACCTTCGGGCCCGGCCTGGCTGCTGCCCACGCCCTCGACGACAAGGACAACCACCGGTGCGACGACAAGAAGGACGGGTGGGGCATCTTCGGCGACAAGGACGATCGGGACGACAAGGACCGCGACCGCGATGACAAGATCGACGGCGACAAGCAGGTCCGGGCCGATCGGATCGACGACGGCCTGGACGGCAGGAACGGCCTGGACCGCAAGGACGATCGGGACGGCAAGGACGGCAAGGACGACTGGTTCCGCTGGGACGACAAGAAGCGCGACTGCGGCGTCGGTGGCGTCGGTGGCGTCGGTGCCGGAGTCGGGC
>NZ_CDWTMO010000046.1:0-19873 GCF_977946435.1 Frankia sp. CgKIO3
GCGCCATGGCGCCCGCGAAGGCCGTGGCGACGATCAGGGCGCCGGCAACCGACAGCAGTACCCGATTCGGCTCGTCGACATCCAGGACGCGCGCGAGCAGCAGACCGGCCCCTGACCCGCTCACCGCCGCGGCCACGGTCGTCAGGACGCCGATCCGGCGGTCACTCAGGAAGGTCATTTGTCCGCAGATGAAGCCGATCATCGTGGCGGCCACCGGTCCAACGACGGCATGGCCGGTCCGCTCGGTCCCAGCGGCCCAGACCCCGGCTGCAGCGGCCAGACCGGTCAGGGTGAGCAGCGCGGTCAGGACCGATGACCGTGACGAGGACCGGAAAGGACGTGAAGGACGTGAAGGACGCGCGGGCCCGGCTGGGGGAAATGGCGGCGTCGGGACGGGTGAGGGTTTGGGGGGAGGGGTTGCCGGCGGGCCGGGATTCGGGGTCGGCCGGGTCTGCTCGCGGTTCGGTTCCGCGGCCGTGACCGGGGGGACGCCGTTGCTGGCGTCGGCCGTCTCCCCGGGGGAGAGCCGCTGGGTGAGCAGGCGGACGAGCTCGCCGGCGGAGGGCCGGTGCCCGGGGTTCTTTGTCAGGGCGCGGCGAACGGGACCGAGCAGCCGCTCGGGCACGCCGTCGAGCTCCGGTTCGGTCGAGCTGATGTGCAGTGCCACGATCTCCGGCGCCTCGCCGCGGAAGGGGCGTCGCCCAGTCGCGGCGAAGACCACGCAGCATCCCCAGGCGAAGACGTCCGCGGCCGATCCCGCCTGCTGGCCGTTGATCTGCTCGGGGGCCATCCAGGCCACGGTCCCGACGAGTTCGCCCGCCTGGGTGTCGCCGGTGTAATCGGCCGACCGGGCCACCCCGAAGTCGATGACCTTGGGACTGGCCCAGGACATCACGATGTTCGCCGGTTTGAGGTCGCGATGCACCACGCCGGCGGTGTGGATCGCCTCGAGGGCCGTGGCGAGACCGATCGCGAGCCCATCCAGAGAGCGGCCCGTGAGCGGGCCGCTCTCCTGGACGGCGGCGTGCAGGGTGGGGCCCGCCACGTATTCGGTCGCGAGCCAGGGCTTCGGCCCGTCCACCTCGGCCCTGATCACCCGGGCGACGGTATCGGCCTGCACGTCCCGGGCAGCCGAGACCTCGGAACGGAAGCGGGCACGGAACTCGGGGTCACTGGCATGCACCTCGTGCGGCACCTTTACCGCGACGGGTTGGTCGTCCGGCCCGAATCCCAGGTAAACAACGCCCATGCCGCCGGCGCCGATGCGATTGTGCAGGCGATAGGGCCCTATCACCCGCGGGTCGGTGTCGTTCAGTGGTCTTAGCACGGCTGGTCCTCGAGCGTCCCTGTCCCCGGCAGCACTGTCCCCGGCGGCGCTGCCTTTGGCGGCGCTGTCACGTCGCACCACAGCCCGGTGGGCGTCGGAATCTCTGAACGTAGTATTCCGTGGCGGCCCGATGCAACGGTATATAGCAGAAAAGCGGTCCTTCGTAGACGGACAGCGCGTCCGGGACCGTCCGTCCCCCGGGGTTGTCGCCCCACAGCGCCTCTGCGTAGTCCTGCGGATCCCGGAACAGTTCGGCGGTCGCCCGCCTGACCAGTACCGGATCGGCGTCCGCATGGGCGAGCAGGCCGTTGGGGATTGTGACGGTCCGGACCGGCGGGATCTCCCGGTAGTCGTCGGGCCCGAGGCTTCCGGTGCCGAAGACCGGCCCGGCGAAGAAGTGCCCGCGGGACCGGTAGAACTAGTCCCAGTCGGCGGTGATGCCGTCCTGGTAGCTTGGACAGGTCGAGCAGGCGCAGCCGGGCGCCACCGGCGATGGCGTTCTTGATCTGCCGGGTTCCGGCTCCGCCCGCCCAGACCACCGCGTTCACCTTCCCGGCGGACAGGCGGCGCAGGGCCTCGTCGATGGAGGATTCGTCCAGCTCGCCGCGGCAGTCCTCGGACAGGGCCACCCGCAGGAGCACCTCGCTGATCTGCCGGACCCCCGATCCCGGCCGGCCGGCGGCGATGGGTCGATGGCAGAGATCGGCGAAGCGGGTGATGTCGACGTCATCCGACCTGCTGGTGGGGCCGCGCACGATCACGTGCAGCAGGTCCTGATGGACGGGGCCGAGGGTGCGCAGACCCGCCACCGGGTGGCCACCGCGGTTCGGATCGAACTGGTTGACCCCCTCCGCCGCGTCGACCGTCGTGTTGAGCTGCGCGATCACCAACCCGCAGACGCGGCTGTCGGGTGATTCCAGGTCATAGATGTTCTCCGTGGAACCCGCTGTTTCCACGACGTCCACGTCGAAGTGTTCCGGGGCGGCTTGCAACCGGGTCCGCAGTACCCGGGCAAACTGATTCTAAGGTGACCCGACGTTGCCGGTGAAGATCTGTACCGAAGCACAGGCGGATCGGCCCGCCGGCGGCCAGGCGGCCGCCCTGGAACGATCGGACGTGGCAACGACCGAAGTGACGACGGCGACGGCGAGAACCACACCGATCACCACGGTGAGGCGTTGCCGTCGGGTCAGCCTTTCCGGCCGGGACCCGGCCGGTTGGTCCGTCGACACCGCGCATCCTCCGCTCTGGGATGTGGATCACTGACGACCATGGTCGCGGAATGCGGGAAATCGTAGAGGAATCGGCAGAGCAGGTTCACGGCCGGGGTGCGGTGGTAAAGCGCCCGGCTGCCAGCTTCTCGGAAACTCTTCCGGGGTGCGATTCCCTGCGGGCCTTCGGGCTTGTCCGGTGGACGACACGGGGTCACCGGTGGCGAGGTCAACGTCCGGCTTCCCGGCCTGGGAGCCACAGGTCGACTCCGCCGACGCGGCGGGGAGCCACGCCGACGAGTTCGCGCAGCAGCGTGCGTAGCTCGGCGGTCCGTCGCGCCGGTCCCAGCACGACGGCGTCCGGGGCCAGCCGTTTGTAGGCCGCCCGGAGCCGCGGCGATCCCGACATGGCAGCGGCGGTCGTCGCGCCGTTGTCGATGTCGATGAGGGCGGACGTCAGCGCGTCCGGCGGGCTGTGCAACGCCGCCCGGCCGTCGGGCCCGGGGACGGTGCAGTAGTAGCCGGGGATGACGAACCGGAAGTTCGCCCTGGCTTGCCACAGCATGGCCTCGGCGTTCTGGGGATGGGGAAAGGGGACGACGAGTGCGGTGGCACCCTCCGGAATCAGGGTCACCCCGTCACCAGTGAAGAACGCGGGCGTCGTCATCGACGTGGTGAGCATCGGGGCGGGGACGAGTGCCACCGGGGCAGAGAGTGTCAGCACGCCGGCTCCCACCCGGACGGTCCTGGTCCGGGTGGGAGCGGGGATCCCCCGTCCGGGGTCCAGGTCGGCGGGCGCCGTCCGGTTCGACGGCAGCCGGTCGAGCCCGGTCGCCACCACGATGGCCGCGCACATCATCACGTATAACGCCAGGCGGGAGGGCAACGCGTTCCCGAGCACCGGCACGTGCTGAAGGGGCAGCCACGGGAGGGGAACGCCGGTGTCCCGGCCGTCGACATGCAGGTGACCGCCGAGGGAGAGCACGGCCATGACCACGCCGAGGGGAGCGAACACCCCGACCAGCGGAGGCCGGCGCGCACCACCCGTCGTGACGACGACCATGACGACCACGATGATCAGGACGATCAGTGGAGCGCCCAGATAACCGCTGACCTCGACCGCGTTTCCCGTGAAACCGAGGCTGTGGCGCAGCGCGTCGTCCGGGGCGACGGCCTGCATCGGCGTCGGCGTGACGAAGGTCAGCAGATCCGTCACGGCGATTCCATCGGGTTGGATCGAGCCGTGGATCCGCTGGGCACCCAGGAACTGGGTGCCCAGCGGCCAGGCGAGCGCGGCCGCGGCGACTCCGCCGGCCGTGGCGAGGCCGGTCAGGGCCGGTCGTAGCCGCGATCGGATCCGATCGCGATGATGTACGGCGAGGATCACAAGACCGAACGTGGCTGCCAGCGCGGATGTGGCGAGCAGCTCCTCGCCGATCAGCGCCTGGGCGGTGATCGCCAGACCGAGCAGGACGCCGGTGCGCCGCGGCCCCCGCCCGCGGACCACGAGATCGTCGAGGAGTAGCAGGAGAACCGGCGGGAACGGTGCGAAGGTCAGATGCAGATGACCGTAGGACGCGCCGATCATGTACGGTCCGAAGCCGTACAGCAGGTCGGCCAGCGCCGCCGGTCCCGGGCGTACCCATCGGCGCAGCACCCAGAACAGGGCGAATCCGCTGATCACGGGCGCCAGGGTCAGCAGCACCGTCAGCGTGGTCACGGGGCCGCCCAGCAGCGTGATTGGTGCGGCCAGCGCGCCCAGTAGGAGCACGGGTGTGCTCCACAGGACGTCGGCCCCGTCGGGGACGTTGATGTGGTGCGTCAGGAACGGGTTGAGCCCGTCGGCGAGCGCGTGCGGCGTCCAGCCGAGGAACCAGGCGAACAGCATGGCGTCGTTGCCGCCGTAGGAGACGTTCCCGAGATTCCCCCAGGCGGAGTGGAAGATGCAAACGGCCACCGCTAGGTATCCCACCGCGACCAACAGCGGCGGAGGAACCTGGATCCGCCAGGACCGGATCGCCGGCGCCGGGTGTGCACCGTGGCCGGGGGCATGATCGGTGCCGCGATCGGAGATACCTCCGGCGGTCCCTGCGGTTTCGGATTGCGTCACGACGGCCCCCCTCGTGTGCCCGTCGACCCCGATCCGCCCCCTGCGGACGGGATGTACGGGGCGTTCACGACCATAATCGCCCTGATTGCCTCCATGGCTACATAGCGTGACTATTTGGCGGTGTGGGGTAACGGTCTACCCGCGATACGACACGGGGAGAGATACCCACCGAGGGAGAGTTCCTCGGCCGGGTGCGGAAACCCTCGCCGGTTTCCCGGGCCGGCGGTCGCGGTCGTTCTCGAGGCGGCGGTCGTTCTCGAGGTTCCGGCGGTTCCCGGTGTTCGGCTGTCCGGGCCGTTCTGGTGCGGCGCGCGGTACTACCCGGCTGCCCGGTCCTGGCCGCGGGACGTGGCGCTCGGATCCGCCCATTCCGCCACCAACGCGGCGCAGCTGCGATAGCGCGCGACGGCGTAGTCGTCGGAGACGACGCCGTCGCGGTCAAGCACGGCGACGGGATAGCCACGCTCCGCGCGATAGCCCCGTTCACCGACGATGACCCGCCCCCCGAGCCGGACCACTCCGACGACGTACGGCAGGGAGGTCCAGCGGGGCGGGCGGGCGGCGGCCAGGATGCTCGGGTCCCGCCAGGCGTACAGGCCGCAGGCGCAGTGCTCGTCCGGGACCCGTTCGTGGCCCGCGCCGGGCTCGCCGGGCTCGACGTCCCGGTCCGGCCGGCGGGTGCGCAAGCAATGTGCCTCGGTCATGCCGTCGGCGCGCCAGAGCAGTAGCCCGGGTGGAAACGGCGACCACGGCGTCCAGGCAGGGCGTAGCTGGCCGTGCGCGTCCACCGCCCACTGCCGCCAGCCGAGCAGGCTCACCCGGGAACCGGTTCCAGGTCCGGTTCCGGCGCGGCCGGGACCGGGATGGTCAGCGGCTCGGAGTCGGGAAAGCTGATCGGCTCGTCTTCGACGATCCGTTCCGGTCTGCCCACATCACCCACACGTCTACGGTGAGCGCCCGACGCCGAGCCGTCAATGCCCGACGAGGACGGGTCACCCCATCGGGGAACCGGCCACCCCACCGGGGAGTGGGCCGACCGGCGGGACCAGGCTCACCGCCGTGGGCCTCGATCACGGGTTCCCGCGAACGCCCGGCCGGCGTATCGATGATCTTGACTGGTGGTGTTCAATGTGCTCTTCGCCTAGTCCTGTGGGGTGATGTCGTTGCCGGGCATGTCTGCGGCCGATCCGTATCAGGTGGCCGCGGCCCTGTTGTGGGCCCGCGTGCTCGGCCTCGAGACCGTCGGTCTGCATGACGACTTCACCGCCCTTGGCGGTGATGCGGCGACCGCGCAGGAGCTGGTGGCGACCCTGTGCGACGAGTTCGGGGTCCGGCTGCCGAGCTCCGTGGTCGTCCAGGCGCCGACGCCCGCCGCGTTCGCCGAGGTGTGGGCCGCCCGGCAGAGCGAGTCCGTCGGGCATCCCACCGTGATGCCGCTGACGCCCGGCGGTTCCGGCACCCCGTTGTTCTGCTTCCCGGAGGCCGGTGGGCCGGCGATCGGTCTGCTCCCGTTCGCCCGGTACTTCGCGGGCGAACGGCGGGTCTACGGGATGCAGGCGCACGCCCTGGAACGGCGGGGCATCCCCGACTGGTCGGTGTCGGCCGCCGCCCGGCGGCACGTGGGGGAGATCCGTCTTCTCCAGCCGACGGGTCCCTACCTGCTGGCCGGGCACTCCTTCGGCGGACTGATCGCGTTCGAGGTCGCGCAGGTCCTCCGGAAGGCGGGCCACGAGGTCGGCCTGCTGGCGTTGATCGACACCTACCTGCCGGGTACCTCGCGGCTGACCCGATCCGGGGCGATCGTGCCGACCAGTCAGTTGGAGGGAGCGCATCCGGACTCCCCGGCGCCGCCCGACGCCGGTCGGGGGATCGGCCCACTCGCCGCCGACGACGGGCCTACGCTGACCCCGCGGTGATGGTCGACCGCCTGCGGCAGCTCGTCGAGCTGCCGCTTGCCGGCGTGGTCCGCTTCCGGGGGATGCACCAGTACGACGTCTTCTACAACCAGGGGCGCATCCTGACGATGACCTACCGCCCCCGCACCTACGATGGCCGGACGGCGGTCTGGCTCGCCGACGACCACGACGAGATCGAGGCCTGGCGGGGCGTCCTGACCGGACCCGCCGCGATCCGCCGGATCGGCGGGGACCACCGCGGCGTCCTGCGGGAACCGCTGGTCGCCGGGGTGCTGGCTGAACTGCGCCACGAGCTGGCGACGGTGCCCGGCATCGACGGCCGCCGGGTCTGATCTCCTGGGGGTCGCCGGGTCGATGGCGTTCCGCCGTTCCTGCCCCGTACCCGACGGGCGCCGCGGGGAGGTGTTCGACGAGGCGTTCGCGGCGTTGCGGCGGCGCTATCCGCAGGTCATCCCGGAGCGGCTACTTCCGGCCGGGCGGGACGTGGCGCGCTCGTTGATCGCCGAGTATCTCGCCGCCGGGATGAGCAAGTTCGTCTTTCATCCGGTCACGACGCCCGGCGGATGGCCGGATTTCTTCGACGCCTTCGCCGCCGAAATCATGCCGCTCGAGACCTGATTGGCGGGTGTTTCCGGCGAGCCGGACAATATGGACGGAGGGCTCAGGTGATGGTGAAACCGCCATCAACGGCGAGGGTCTGCCCCGTGACGAAACTGCCGGCGTCGGAGGCCAGGAAGAGAAGCGCCGCAGTCAGTTCCTCCGGTTCACCGATGCGTCCGCGGAGAATCCTCGCCGACTGGGTCTCGAGGTACTCGGGCTGGTACTGGTCGGTCATCTCAGAGCGGAAGAAACCCGGCGCCAGCGCATTCACCCGGATGCCGCGCCGGCCGGTCCATTGCTGGGCCAGATCGCGGGTGAGGCCGACGAGGGCGGCCTTGCTCGCCGTGTAGGCCGCCTGCGGCAGGCCGGCGGTCGTCAGGCCGAGGACGCTGGAGATGTTGACGATGCTGCTGCCGGGTCGCATGACCCGCGCCGCCGCCTGCGCCATCCAATAGCAGCCGCCCAGGTTGACGTCGATGACGGAGCGGAACTGCTGCGGGGTCTCCTTGAGCGCGGGGACGGCGGTGCCGATCCCGGCGTTGTTGACCAGGATGTCGACCCGGCCGAAGGTCTCCATCGCGGCGGCGACGAGGTGTTCGCAGGAGGCGGGGTCGGCGACGTCGGTGGCGACCGGCAGGGCGCGGCGGCCCTCCTTCTCTACGAGCTCGGCGGTGGTGGTGAGCCGGTCGGTCCGGCGGGCGCCCAGGGCCACGTCCGCGCCGGCCTCGGCCAGGCCCCGGGCGAAGTCCACCCCGAGACCGGAGGACGCCCCGGTGACGACGGCGACCCGGCCGTCCACCCGGAACCGGTCCAATATGGACATAGCATGCTCCTTTACGATAAAGAGACGCGCGCCTAATCATGGATCCCATCCCGGGCCGGCAAGTGATCCGGGCTTCCCGCGCCGCTATCCTTGCAGGTCCGGGGCCCAGGTGCCGACAAATCACCTCCCGTACGCGGATGCGTTCGGCGCGCTGTGCATCTGGCGGATGGTCCGTCCCGAGAGCATGTGCGTGCGTCGAATACGGCGAGACCCTTCCCCTTTCCGGTGGGCGCGGTCACAATCGACCGGTACGACCGGGCGGGCGACGACCAACATTGATCCGGCAACATCGGCATTATCCGGCAGCCGGCCATACCAGGCTGCCGACAAACGCGTTCCGGAACATGTGATCTGTGGGTCGAGTGGGTACTGGCGATGTGTCGGTAACTTCGACATCACCGGCTGTGAAGCGCGACAATCCCGCGCACGTCGACAGGGCGACCGAGGGCCTCGGGAGAAAGGAAACGCGGGAGGAAGCGTGGAACGGGCAGAGCGTACCGAAGTGGACTCGCAGGTCCGGATGGAGCGTCATCTCGTCGTCGGTCTTCGTATCGGAGACTTGTCGGATATGGCCGATGTCCTGCTGGCCGCTGACCTTGCCGCGAAGCTCGACGCGTACCTCGTGCTCATCGCGGCCCCGGATCGATGGTCGAGCTGGGCACGGTGGACCGCGGGAATGCACTGCGCGTTTGGCGTGGAGACCGTGATGAACGCTGCCCGCATCGCCGAGGAGGAAGCCCGGGAAGATCTCAACCGGCGTCTCGGAACCCTGCTTGATCTAGTCGGCGTGACCTGGACCATGCGGTGGGCCACCGGCTCCTACCGACGAGCCGTGGCCCGCCACGCCCGACAGCACCCCGAGGCGCTGGTTATTTACCGGCTGGCGGGGGGCGGTGCCCGATAACCGGTGCCCGGTGGCACATGGTCACCGCCCACCGGTCACGTCGAGTATTGCTCCGGTGACGTAGGAAGCCTCGGGTGAGCAGAGCCATCGCACCGCGCCGGCGACCTCCTCAGCATGGATCCGCCCCGCTCTGCCGGCTGACGTCGCCCAGCGTCCCAGGCTGGCGGAGGCTGCGGGGGTCATCGCGCCGCGGGGGAGATGGAACGTCGGGCCCGGGCGCTCGTCTTCGCCTCGTACATGTCCGCATCGGCATGCCGGACCACGCTCTCGGGACTGTGCGAGCCGGCGCCCTCGACGGCCTGCGAGGACGCCAGGCCGATCGTCGCTCTGACCACAAGGGTGTTGCCGGCCACGGTGAGGGGCGCCTCGATGAACTCGCGCACCCGCTGCTCGGTCTGACGCATCGTCAGGGAGTCGGCCCCGGGCAGCACAATGACGAACTCGTCACCGCCGAGTCGGAACGCCTGCCCGGCACGTGCTTCCGGCCAGATCGTCTCGGGGCCGATCAGCGCGGGACCGATCGTCTCGACCGGTCCCGCGCTGGCCGCCGACGGGCCCGGGGCGAGGACGTCGGCCAACCGAGTGGCGACCGTGCACAGCACATCGTCGCCCACCTGGTGACCGAACGTGTCGTTGATCGGTTTGAAGTCATCCAGATCGATGAGCAGAACCGCGAACGGAGTCTGCTCCCGAGCCAGTTGATCGAGGAATTCGGTAAGCGCCGCCCTGTTCGGCAGGCCGGTCAACGGGTCGTGGGTGGCACGTTTCCGTAGCTGCTCCTGCAACTGACGACGTTCGCTGATCTCGTGGCAGGTAAGCAGGACACCACCGTCGAAGCGGCCCGGCCCGGACGCGGGCCGCCAGGCGCCGGCCTCGATGTCGAACCAGCGATGGCCGCCGTTGACCGTCCGCATGCGGACGTCCAGAAGGGACCCCGGTCCACCACACTGCCGGTCCGCGAGGAAGGCCCGCGTCGCCGCCTGGTCCTCGGGATGGACCAGGTCGATGAGCGGCAGCCCGATCATGGCCTCGACCGGGTAGCCGAGCAGGCTCTCGACCGCCGAGCTGATGAAGGTCGGCCGGCCCGCACGGTCCAGGTTGACGATGATGTCGTGCGACTCGTGCACCAGGGTCTGCAGCCGCGCCCGGTCGCGCCGGATCGCCTGCTCTCCCCGGAAGATCATTTTTGTCAGGCCTGAGAACGTGACGGCCACGATGCCGAGCAGCAGCAGATCGCCGACGGCATGGTTGTCTCGCGGGTCGTGCGGCAGTGGGCCGTCCTGTTGCAGGATGAGGTACCCCCATGTGGGATGGCCGGGGATCGCGGCGGCAACGGCGATGTGACCGCCGCCGTTGCGTACCGTCACCCGCCGGCTCTGGCCTGGCCTGATTGACCGCAGCTCCGTGCCGTCAGTCATGGCGATCCCGACCGCGGACGGATCGTCGGACAGGGCGATGCGCCCGGTCTCGTCGACGATGACGATCCGGGTGCCCTCTCCGGTGCCGCTCGTCCCGGTGCCCCCGCCGCCAAAGATGCGGACCATCTCGGCTCCCGGCATCCCGGCTCCCGGCCTACCCATGACCAGGAACGCGGCGCTGCGTCCGCCCCGCACGATCGGCACGATGCTGTACGCCCGAACCCGATCGCCCAGGTGGAAAACAGGGATGTTGATTCCGCTGGTGCGGGCGAGAGCCCAGATCTGGTCCCGCAGGGGGAACGGGATCGTTGCGCCGGCGGGTTGGACCGCCGTCGGCCTGCCGTCGAGATCGACCAGTGCCAGAACGGTGTCGGGGCCCGCGAACGCCGACCGGGAGACCGAGGCCAGCACCCGCTGGTCGACGGCGGGTTCGGTCAGCGACCAGGGAAGCCTGGAGATCGGGTCGATCAGGCCCACGGGTTGGCCCAGGTCCGCGACATACTCGGCCAGACGGAGGACGAGGGAGTGAGCCTCGGCGATGTGCTGGGCCTCGTCTCGCCGCCGGTTGGCATCTTCGATCTCCAGAGTGACCGCCGTGGCGGCCAGGATGACGGTCCCCAGCACGAGCAGTGGGATGGCTCGCCCCAGCTGCTCGCGCACGGTTGTCCGCCAGCGTCGAGGAAACAGCAGATGCCCGGTCCGGCCCGCGGGTGACGATCCGGATGCGCCTGGGGATCTGGACGGGCCTGGGGATCTGGGTAAGGCTGGGAAGGACATCGAGCGCGGTCGGATGACCGGGGATCGCGGCGTGATCTCGTCAGTGGCGAGGAGCACGGGCGCGGACGGTGCGGGCGCTTCGAGCGTGGCGGTCTCGGCCGGCGTGCACTGGACGGCGGTGGGCCTGGTTACCGCGGGCTCCACCGTGGTGGTCTCGGCCGCCAGGGGGTCCGCCATGGCATATCGTCCCGGACCAGCCTGCTTGGCCTTATACATGGCCTCGTCGGCGGCGCGCAGCAGCCGCCCGGAATGGCTGGGCCGGCTGACGGCCAGCGCTACTCCGATGCTTGCGGCGACGCAGACTTCGTAGCCGTCGACGAGAATCGGTTCCCGTACCGCGTGGATGACCCGACCGGCCATGGTGCGAGCGGCGATTTCGTTCGCGCGCCGCAGCAGGATCCCGAACTCGTCGCCGCCGAACCTCCCGGCGACATCGTCGGGGCCCAGCACTGTTCGGATCCGTCCACCGATGACCTGCAGCACCCGGTCGCCGGCCGCGTGGCCGAAGGTGTCGTTGACCGGCTTGAAGCTGTCGAGGTCGATGAACAGGACCGCGACGCCCGCAGCCGCGGCGAGGGCATCCTCGAGCTGCTCCTCGAAGGCGGTCCGGTTACACAGCCCGGTGAGTACGTCATGGCGCGCCTGATAGCCGAGCTGGTCCAACAGCTGCTTCCGTTTACCGACCGCATGGCAGGTGATCAGCACCTCGCCGGATCCGTCCCGGGTGGACAGGCGGCGGGTCGCGACGTCGAACCACCGGGGTGTGCCGTTCGCCGCCGTCATCCGAATGTTGAGCAGGGACCCGGCAGCGGGGTTTTCGATCAATCGTACGAGCCGGTGCGCGTCGTCCGGGTGCACCAGATCCGCGACCCTGCGCCCGAGCCAGGCCTCCCGGGAATGGCCGAGTAACGGGACGATCGCGGGGCTGATGAACGTGAGCCGTCCGGTGAGGTCGGTTGTCAGCACGATGTCATGGGCCGCCGCGAACAACGCGCACAGCCCGGCCCGGGAACGCCGAGCCGCCGCCTCCCGCAGCAGGCCGACGAAGATGATGCTTAGGACCGACGTCAGCGTGAAGGCCAGCAACGTCAGATTCCGTTGGTTCCGTCGGGCCCGGAGGTCGGCGTTCAGCGAGTCCGTGGCCTGCCGGAAGTAGGTCAGGTACCCCGTCGTCGGCTGCACCGCCGTGATGTTTGTGATCCTCTTGCCGTTCTCGGTTGTCTCCCAGATCCGCGCACCGCCACGCTGGGCTTGGGAGCGGGAGAGATCGGCGGTCGAGAGGACCTGCCGACCCAGCATGCCCGGCTCGGTGGAGGCGATTGGTACCCCGTCCGGGCCGACCGTCGACATGCTGCCCCGGCCGACCCCGAGCAGGGCCGCGATCCCGTTGGTGAACTGGAGGTTGGACTCCTCGGTGGACACGGAGACCAGGACGGCCCAGGACCGCGGACGGCCGACGGGAACCACCGTTGCTCTGACGCGGCCATCGTGGAGGGCGAAGACGGGGGACACGGCGGGAACCCCGGACCAGGCAGCGGACCAGGCCTGCCCCAGGTTGGTGGGGACTATGGAGTTCCCCCGTGGATAGGAGGCCGTGGTATGGCCCGCGGTGTCGAGTAGCGCAACCACCCGGATGACATCGCCGGAGTGGGCGATCTGGAGCTGCGGGAGCAGGGCTTCGTTCCCCAGGGGGTCACCGGGCTGGAAGGGCGTCCGATCGGTCGCGGACTGCATAGCCGCCGGGTTGTTGACGATCGCCGCCCACTGCGCGAGCCGCTCGACCAGCTGGGAACGTTCGTTGAGGCGGTCTATCTTCTCCCGGCTCAGCAGATCGGAGCCCGTCCAGATTGCCATGGTACCGAGGACCGCAACCGTGAGTAGTCCGACGATCAGTGGGTGGATGAATCGCCGCCGGAGTCGCGATCCGGCCCGGGCCGCTGAGGTTCTGATTGCGGCCGTGACTCGTCCGGGCGCTTGCCGCCCACCGATTCGGCCACCTCTGATCATCTATATGCCCCGTCCGACAACCGTGCCCGGACTCGACGGATCTTACCGTGAGTGAAGACTTTCTGTTTTCCGTGCCGTCGAATCATCCCGGTAGTGGGTGAGCATACGAGTATCTGTGCCACGAGTTTCACCGGCCGCTGCCCGTGACAGAACTCCACCGCTTGCGCCGACACGGACCGGCGTATTGGGCTGGGTGACCCGGCGCGTCCGTGGGATGGAGGAGATTGCCGAACGAAGATGATTCGACTACTAGAAGTGTCGTTCCGAATACTTTAAGGCTTGGATGGTCAGTCGGCAGGCGACATCAACTCGACTATGGGTTACTATATATAACGCTAGGTGCCGTCGGTCGGGGTTGGGGAGCTGTGATGTTGGTACCTTCCGCGACCGGTCCCCGCATGCTTCTCGTTCCCTTCGGCATTATTCAATACTCTCCGTAACACCTGGCCGGTCTAGCCCGATCGAGTATCGCGGAAGATGATCATCTGGTCACCGCGTGCGTTGCTCGAGCCGGCGGAGCTTCGCGGCGGCGGGACCGCCGGGTGAATTAGGAGCGCGTGACCGCCCCTGCCCGCCTCGCCGGCTCCTCGTCGAGGCGTCGGACAGGGCGCGGGGCGGCTTGGTCGAGCGGTGCGTCGGCTGCTTCCGATCCGCTCCGCCGGTGCCTGGCTTAACGGGAAACGGCATTCTCGCCCGGACGGCGGCCCGGAGATTCACCGCGCCTCTGGTGGGCCGGAGCATGCGGATTTCTTCGCCTGGGCGTGGCTACCGGTCGATTACCCGGTTCTCGATCCGGCCCGGTGCCCGGACATCAGGGCGCGACGACATCGTCCCGGCGTTGGATACCGAATGTGTAAACACCTTTGGGCGCAATAGCCGGACGCCGGCTGGGAACAGCCCACCTGTTCAGGGCACCCGGCATGGATCGTTTCTGGTCCGCCGTGGGATTTCGTCGCGGGAGCGGATCTTCTTCGGTACAGCCGTGATCCGCACGGCCCCACCGAGCACACGGCCCGTGGATCCGGCGAGAGCGCGCGATGCGACTGGTCCGACGCGGCCAGGAGTGGCACGCTTCACACCAGTGCCGACGGGTCCCGCTCGAACGCGGCCCGCTCGAACGCGGCCCGCTCGAACGCGGCCCGCTCGATGTGCGGCACTGTCGATGTGCGGCACTGTCGAGGCCGATGTGCGGCCCGGCCGAGAGGAGGGCCGGTGATCTCGCCGACCACCGTCAACCGGACAACGGCGGTTCCCGGGACGTGTTCGTCCCGGACCCATGAGGTGACCAACCAGCCTCCGCCCCTCGTGGGGCACGATGCGGCGGCCGATCCGGCGCTACTGGCGGCCCTCGCGCGGGAGGGGGCCGGCTGGCATGCGGACGATCTGCATCGACTCGGTCGGTTGGCCGGCACCGAGGAGGCCGCCCGCCAGGCCGACGAGGCGAACAGGTTCCCGCCGCAACTGCGTACTCATGATCGTTATGGGTTTCGCGTCGACGAGGTGGACTTCCATCCCTCCTGGCACGCCCTGATGGAGGTCGCGGTACGGGAGGGCCTGGCCGGGGCGCCGTGGGCCGACCCGCGTCCCGGCTCCCATGTCGCCCGCGCCGCGGACATCCTGGTCTGGGGCACCGTCGAGCAGGGCCATCTGTGCCCGGTGTCGATGACCTACGCCGTGGTGCCGGCGCTGCGCGCCGCCCCGGAGCTCGCCGCCCGCTACGAACCGTTGCTGACCAGCCGCGTCTACGATCCGGGTTTGCGCCCACCCGAGGGCAAGGCCGGCCTGCTGGCGGGCATGGGCATGACGGAGAAGCAGGGTGGCTCGGACGTCCGTGCTAACACGACGACGGCGACGCCGGCGGGCGACGGGACCTATCGGCTGCGGGGGCACAAGTGGTTCACCAGCGCCCCGATGAACGACGTCTTCCTGGTCCTGGCCCAGGCCCCCGGTGGCCTGTCCTGCTTCTGGGTGCCACGGGTGCTTCCGGACGGCGCCCGCAACACCTTTCGCATCGCGCGGCTGAAGGACAAGCTCGGTAACCGTAGTAACGCCAGCGGCGAGCCGGAGTTCGACGACACGGTCGGTTGGCTGGTCGGCGAGGAGGGTGCAGGGGTCCGGGCCATCATCGAGATGGTGGCGATGACCCGGCTCGACGCCAGCCTCGGCTCGGCGGCGGGGATGCGTGCGGCCGTCATGGCGGCCGCCCACCACGTACGTCACCGACGCGCGTTCGGGAGACTACTCATCGATGCTCCGCTGATGCGCAATGTGCTCGCCGATCTCGCCCTGGAGTCCGAGGCCGCGACGACCCTGGTGCTTCGGGTGGCGGGCGCGGTTGACCGGGCGGCCCGTGGCGATCGTCAGGAACGAGCGTTCAGACGGTTGGCGATCGCCGTCGCGAAGTACTGGGTGTGCAAGCGTTCCCCGGCACTGGCCGCCGAGGCGCTCGAATGCCTGGGAGGTAACGGCTACGTGGAGGAGTCCGGGATGCCGAGGCTCTACCGCGAGGCGCCACTGAACGGTATCTGGGAGGGCTCGGGCAACGTCAACGCGCTCGACGTGCTGCGCGCGGTCACCCGGGAACCGGCCAGCCTCGCCGCCTTCGCCATGGAGATCGACGCGGCACGTGGCACGGACCGCAGGCTGGACGCGGCCTGGGCCCGGTTGCGCGGTGTCCTCGACCGGTCCGAGGACGCGGAGTTCGCCGCCCGGCGCATCGTTGAGCGACTTGCCGTCGTCCTGCAGGGCTCCTTGCTGGTGCGCTACGCCCCGGGCGCCGTGGCCGACGCGTTCTGCGCCACGAGAGTCGCCGGTGAGGGGGGACTGGCCTTCGGCACCCTGCCTGATGCCGCTGATGTGCCAAACATTCTCGGCAGAATTCCACCGATGGGCGCCTGAGATGATTCGCTCGGTGTTTCCTGACCTTGGCGGATAGGTACTAGAAACTCTCCGTAATCAACGCTGCGCCATCAGGTGGGGGATGTGCCCCTAGGGTGGAGGCTGACTGCGCCCTGGAGGGTTCCATGGTGTTCTTCTGCTTGGCTGTTGCCGGGCTGATATTGATCGCGGGCGTGCTCGGCCTGGTGCGGGGACGCGCGGAATGGGCGTGGATCCCCAACCGCCGTACGGCAGGCGCGGTTGCCGGCGCGGGATCCGCGGCGCTCGTCGCTTTCGGGCTGCTCGCCTCCCGAGGAGTCGGGGTCGGCGACGGCAACGATCTGGACCTGCCCGCGAGTCAGGCTGTCCTGCCCGCACCGACTCTCCCATCACCGTCCACGCCAGCATCACCACTTTCAGTGCGATCCGCGACGTCTGCCGAGCCCGGGTCCACGTTGCCCGCGGACACCGACGCGGATCGGGACCCGGAGGCGGACAGGGCCGCACATCGTCCGGCGCCGTCCGATGACCGCGGCGGACCCCGGCAGTCGCGTCCTCCCGCCTGGGACACCTGGCCGCCGTGGGCGTCGCCCGCGGGCGGCCGGTCGTCGGGGACGTTGCAGGTAGGGACGTTGCAGGTAGGGACGTTGCCGCCGACGCCGCCGACGCCGTCTGGGACGCCCTCGCCGCCGACGCCGTCTGGGACGTCACCGCCGAGAACCCGGCCGACGGGAACCCCGCCGCCGGCGCATGGTCGGCCCGACACCCGCCCAGACGACCGGGAAACCGGCGGGGACGACCGGGAAACCGTCGGCGGTCGCGGAACCGCCGGTCAGAAGCCTGACGGGCGCGACCATGCCGGGTCCGACCGAGGAGCCAGCACGGCCCCGACACCACGCGACGGCGGTCGCCCCTCACCCGGATCATCTGGATCGAGTGGTGCGGGCCGCGGCGCGGGGGCGTCGCGGCAACCGAGGGAACCGGGGGATCGGTCCGTCTCCAGGCCGGCGGCCGGACCGTCGGCGGCCGGGACGGGGTCGCCGTCCGCTCCGCCGCGCACGAACGAGGGCTCGCCTAGGGCGACCGGACAGCTGGCCGGCACGGCGGCCGGTTCATTGGGCCCGTCGTAGCAGAGCAGTCCCTCGATGCGGAGCAGCCTGTCACCTCGGGCGGCTGATCGTTCTCGCTCGAGGCCGTCGGTTGCCGCACTTTTCCGGGTACGCGGAGGGCGACACGACGTTCTGGTATTCGTCTCGTTACTTTCGGCGAGTTACGGTTCGGGTTCTCGTGCTGATGCTGCGACCTGGGGGCCCCGATGTCGGCGGTTGCGATGATCATCGCTTTGCTTGCGGTGATGGTGATGCTGACTGGTGTCGCAGGCATCCTGCGTGGGCGGGTCGGCTGGGCCGGAATTCTGGACCGGCGGCGAAGCGGCGCGGTCGCGGCGGCTGGATTCACGGTCGCGGTCATCGCCTTCGGGCTCGCCGCGCCCGGCGGGCCCACCCCGGGCGACGTGCTGATCCAGGCCGATCGACCGTCGTCCGATCGGCTCGTCCGGGCCAGGGCTGATGACGATCGGGACGACGACCGGTGGGCGGGCCGCCGCGAGCAGAGCCGATCGTCCTTCCCGGCCCGGTCTACCTACCCCGACCCCGTCCACCCCGTTCCCGGAATCCCGGAAACGGACGGAGCACGGACGTTGCCACGCCTTGTCGCCCCTTCGAGCGATCCAGATTCCGCCGGGGGTCCGCCCTCCTCCGCCAGGCTCGGCCATCCCGCCAGGCCGGCCGGAGCCGCTGATCCGGCCCACCCGGCCTATCCCGACTATCCCGACTATCCCGGGGATCCGACCGCACCTTTCGTCGAATCATGGCCCCGGTCTTCGCCCGCGCACCCGCCGTCGGCCGACGGCGGGTGGCGGGTGTCATCGGTTCCACCCACCGCATCGGATCGGACGGATGCCTTCGGACCCGATCCGGAGGACAGGAGACTGCACCCTTCGGTGCCCGGCCGTCGGACCGCGCCGCGTCCGTCGTCGAACCCGTCGGAAGCGCGGCCGGCCGGCGGACTGCTCCCCGCGCCCGTGAGCTGGTCGACTGATCCCGGACCACCCGCGCAGGCCGGTCCGACCGGGGGCGGCAGGGCGGACGGCCGGGGCGACGACTGCGGCCCGGCGGCAGGTCCCGAACCGATTGTGGTGATTCCCGACCTGTTCGGCTCCAAGCAACAGGCTGACGCCGCGATGTGCGCGGATCCCTGAGCGGGCCCAGCGTTTCAGCCCGTCGGCGTGGACCCGGCGCGGCTGGCCGCGACCAAGGCGATGACCGTGGGGGCGAGCCGAAGCACTTTCGTCTCCACCGGCCCGGTTCTCATTGTCGCCCACCCGATAATGTACCGCCGTGCCTATTTCTTATCCCGTTCTCGCTCAGGCGACACCGCCGCCGCTGCCGATCGCCTCGAACACTGCCCTACAGAAATCCGTAAACCTCAACCCGTCGAATGAACTGCATTATTCCAACATCTTGTCGCCGTTGGTCGTTCTGATTATGGTTGTTGCTGGCCTGCTGCTGCATGGACTCCGCGCCGGTGTGCGTCCCTGGGCTCGACGCCGCGCCCTCACGGCCGGCGCCCTCACGGCCGGCGCCCTCACGGTCGGCGGTATTGTGGCCAGGGCTGGCATGGCTGATCGGGCGCCGTGCGCCGGTGTCCCGGTGGAAGGCTCCGGCGCAGGGGGCGCGCCGGCGGATGACGTCGTGACCGCCCCCGGACGTCAACGACGCGATCAGAGTGGGGACCATTCCTGGGCCTGGATGACGAGTCCGGACCAGTCCGCGCCCTGGCTGCGGGCGCGTTCGGCGAGAAAGAGGATTCCGTTCGACAGCCAACTGCTCGGCCGCACGGCGGATGCGGCGAGCGCTCTGGTCGCGAGGATCTCGGCCTTGTCCAGCTCGCGTGCGTGCATCGCCGCGGATGCCTGGTAAAGGCAGACGGCGGCGAGAGCACCGGACGCCCGGGAACGGTTGAATAGTTCGGCTGCCTCGCTCAGCCGCTCATTTCCCTCGTCCAATGCGCCGGCGACGACGAGTGCCGCACCGCCGAATGTCGGCAGATACCCAGGATGGATACCGTCCAGGCTGTAGCCCACCGCACCTGCCGGGAGCTTTGCCGCGACCGATCCCGCTGAGCGCAGCACGGCAACGATATCGTCGGTAGGCAGGTGGCATGCGGCCATGATGTGCGCCTCGGTGGTCATCGCCAGGATCGCGGTGTGCGCGTGTGGTGCCGTGGCCTGGGCCGCCCGCGCCAGTGCCAACCCGTCGCGGGTGCTCTGGAAGGAATAAGCGGCGAGTTCAGCCAACACGACTCCGGCGTGGGCGGCAGTCGTCGCGTCTCTTACATGTTTCGCGAGGACGAGCGCCGCCCGCGCCGAGACTGTGGCCGGCCTGGCCATGCCGTTGTCACCCTGCGCCACGGAGGTCATGAGAAGAATCCGGCCATGCGCTCGTATCCAGTCCCGGCGCAGGGCTGGGCCCAACCGCCATCGGCCGATCGTCTGCGCATGGTGCTCCAGCGTCGCGAGGCGCTCGACCAGGTCGGCCGGTGCGGTGGTCTCCCAGCGGCGGGCGAGGGTCTCCAGACCGGTCTCGACCTGGTGTAGCGCCGCGCGGCTGTCCACCGCCGTGGATGTCATGCCGACCGCCTCGGCGGGCCCGAGGACGCCGAGTAGCGCGCTCGTGGTAATGATCGTTCGGCGGTCCGTCGAGGCGTCCATATGGTACTCCTGACGATCGCGACCTGGCGGACCGGGCACATGTCCGGCGTATGCGCACGCGCAACCATTGCTGTTCTCCGCCCGAGGGTCTCGACACAGTAAGGTCACGATAACCGGGTACGGGGTGCTAT
>NZ_CDWTMO010000046.1:19898-24849 GCF_977946435.1 Frankia sp. CgKIO3
TATGTCGCCGCTGTGGGTTAAGGTTTGGACTTTTTCGCTGGTTCGCCCTTCCGTACCGGGCGCGTGCGCCAGAAGCCGCCACTCCCGAAATCGGGGCCGGGCTACGCGGATCTGTCGGAAAGCCCGCGCAGCGCCTGGTGCAGATCGGCGACGAGGTCGTCCACCGATTCGATCCCGACCGAGAGCCGAACCAGGTCCGCGGGTACCGCGAGCGGTGAGCCCTCCACCGAGGCATGGGTCATGCTCGCCGGATGTTCGATCAGGGATTCCACCCCACCCAACGACTCGGCGAGAGTGAACAGCCTGGTCCGGCCGCATGCCTCCACGGCCGCGCGGGGGCCGGCCCGAAGGGTGAACGAGACCATTCCCCCGAAGTCACGCATTTGCTTCGCGGCGATGCCGTGACCCGCATGCCCGGTCGAACCCGGGTAGCGGACGGTCCCGACGGCGGGGTGCGTGGTGAGCTCGGCCGCGATACGCCGAGCGTTGTCGCAGTGTCGGTCCATCCGAATGGGGAGCGTCTTGACACCGCGCAGTACCAGCCAGCTGTCGAAGGGGCCGGCGACGGCGCCGGCCGCGTTCTGCAGGAATCGTAGCCGGGCGCCCAGGTCCGGATCGCCGACCACGAGCGCGCCGCCGACGACATCGCTGTGGCCACCGAGATACTTCGTCGTGGAATGCACCACCGCGTCCGCACCCAGGGTCAGTGGCTGCTGCAGGTAGGGCGAGGCGAACGTGTTGTCGACTGTTAGCAGCGCCCCCGCGTCATGCGCCAGCGACGAGAGAGCGACGATGTCGGCGATGGACAGCATGGGATTGGTCGGGGTTTCGCACCACACCAGCCGCGTGGTGCCCGGACGGATCGCGACTCGCACCGCATCGAGGTCGGTGAGATCGACGTTGGTGTGGTCGACGCCCCAGTCGGCGAGCACCCGGGCAATGAGCCGGTAGGTGCCGCCATAGGCGTCCGCCGGGATGATGACGTGGTCTCCGGGCCGGCAGACAGTTCGCAGCAGGGCGTCTGTCGCCGCCATGCCGGAGGAGAAAGCGAGGCCGACCGTCCCGCGTTCCAGTGCGGCGAGGCAGGTCTCCAGCGCGGTACGGGTCGGATTCGCCGAACGACTGTACTCGTAACCGCTCCGAAGCCCACCCACGCCATCCTGGGCGAACGTCGAGGACTGGTGGATCGGCGTCACCACCGCTCCCGTGATGGGATCGGGCTCCTGGCCGGCATGGATCGCGATGGTCTCGAATCCCTCAGTGGGCTGCTCCATAGGCATGGCGCCACGCTAGGGCCTCCTCGATGATCGGTGCCGATCTAGCGGACGGCCAGGAAACTCAGCAGGTCGGCACGGGTAAGGATGCCGACGGGATTACCCTCGTCGTGTACCAACACCGCGGGTTCGTCCCCGAGCACCGCGACGATCCGGGCCAGTGGCTCGCCGGTACCCACCATCGGAAGCGACGGCGACAGATGATCGGCGACCGGATCGTCGATGGCGGACCGGTCGGCGAAGACCGCCGCGAGCAGATGCCGCTCGATGACGGAACCCGCGACCTCCGCCGCCCGCAGGGGCGGTTCGTGCCGCACCACCGGCATCTGCGACACGTTGTACTCGCGCAGGTAGGAGATGGCGGCACCGACTGTCTCGGCCGGGTGGACATGCACCAGATCGGGGGGACCACTGGTCTGTTCGGTCTTGTTCCGCAGGACGTCCGAGACGGTCGGCTCGTTCGACGGTGGCTCCAGAAAGCCGTACTCGTACATCCATTCGTCGTTGAAGATCTTCGACAGGTATCCGCGGCCGGAGTCCGGAAGCAGGACCACGACGGCGTCGTCCGGGCCGAGCTCGCGAGCGACCCGGAGGGCGACGACCACCACGAGTCCGCCTGACCCGCCCACCAGCAGCCCGCATTTCCTGGCCAGCTCGCGCGTCATCAGGAACGAGTCGCGGTCGCTGACCGCCTCCACCCGGTCGACGACCGTCTTGTCGTAGGTCGTCGGCCAGATGTCCTCCCCGACGCCTTCGACGAGGTAGGGTCGGCCGCTGCCACCGGAGTAGACCGAACCCTCCGGATCCGCGCCCACGATCTGCACGGTTCCGCCGGACGCCTCCTTGAGATAACGGCCGACTCCACTGATCGTCCCGCCGGTCCCGATGCCGGCGACGAAGTGGGTGACGCGACCGTTCGTGGCCTGCCAGATCTCCGGCCCGGTCGTAGCGTGGTGCGCAGCGGGATTGTTCGGGTTGGAATACTGATCCGGGCTCCAACCACCGGGAGTCTCGCGGACGAGCCGGCGGGCCACCGAGTAGTAGGAGCGGGGGTCGTCGGGTGCCACTGCTGTCGGGCAGATGACGACCTCGGCGCCGTAGGCGCGCAGGACGGCCCGTTTCTCTTCGCTGATCTTGTCAGGCATGGTGAACACGCAGCGATAGCCCCGCCGGGCCGCCACCAGGGCCAGACCGACACCGGTGTTTCCGCTGGTAGGTTCGATGATGGTCCCACCAGGCGGAAGCAGCCCGGCCTCCTCGGCGGCGGAGACCATGGTCAGCGCCACCCGGTCTTTCACCGATCCACCGGGATTGAGGTACTCCAGCTTTGCCAGCACCGGCGCCGGCATCGTCTCGATCGTCGGTGTGATCCGGACCAGCGGTGTGTTTCCGACGAGATCGATCACGTGGTCGAATGCCTGCATATCGGTCATCCGCGCATCATTTCCGCTCTCGAGAGAGGTAACCGGGGCAACACCTCGTGTCCACGGCAGGCGGGAGCCGGTTGAGCTGCCCGAACCGGATCACCTCCTGGATACCGACGACCATGGCCGGGACGCTGCCTGTGCCCGGCGGCGGCGTACGTCACCTGCGTTCGTGCGGACGCGACATGCCGGCATGGACTGCTGCCACGACAGTAGCGAGCCGGGCCGGAACGTGCCGGGCCGCGTGGCATCCACTCTGTTTGCGATGGCATCCCGGGGGCAGATCGTCGTGGTGTACCTGACGGTGCGTCATCGCGAGTTCCGATGACCGTGCCCGGACGACCGTGTCCGGACGACCTGGACCCGATTGGTACGATAAAGTTCGGTGCTGATCGACGAGTGGCGTCGATGTTCCCGGCAGGCTTGCCATCGGCGTTCACCACGATCCCGGTGTCGGAGATCCCGGTGTCGGATCGGGAGAGAGAGCGGGTCAGCTCATGCGCCTCGTGCTCAACGTCATCTGGTTGGTATTCGGTGGTTTCTGGCTCGCCGTCGGTTACGCCCTCGCGGCGCTCGTGTGCTTCATTCTCATCGTCACGATCCCCTTCGGGATCGCCGCTCTGCGGATGGCGAACTTCGCACTGTGGCCGTTCGGACGGCGCATTGTCGACCGACCCGGCGCTGGCGGGGCGTCTCTGATCGGAAACGTGCTGTGGATCCTTCTGGCCGGTTGGTGGTTGGCACTGGGACATCTCACCACCGGCCTGGCACTCTGCCTCACCATCATCGGTATCCCGCTCGGCCTGGCGAACTTCAAACTAATCCCGGTCTCGCTGCTGCCCCTGGGTAAGGAGATCGTGGACGTCGACGCCTCCGCCGTCGGAGCTCGCGCGGCATTCTGAGCCGCTGCGGCAGGTCGAGCGTGCTCGGACCGTGCCGCGCCGTCGCGCGAACAGAACGCCGGCTGCATGATCACAACGGCATGATCGACTAGGGCGTCCCGCTCCACCGGTAGCGTCGCCAGCATCGCATACGTGCTTATACCGGTCTCATATCAAGCGTCGCTCGCAGATCGGAGCATTCCGCAGGCGGCAGCAGGCCTACAATGGTGTAGTAGATTCGATGGTGTGGAATGTGCGCGCAGGCCAGGGTGAGGCGGAAACCCCTGGGGATCCCGAGGAGGTAGGTGAACTCATCGTGGACATCTGGGATGACCTTGCGCAGCGTAACAACGCTCACCTGCGGGAACTATTCCTGACCGGTGACCTGGTAGCGGAAGGCCCACAAAACGCGATCTTGGGTTCGTGGTGGCGCAGCCAGGTACTGAACGTGAGCCCGGACCGGTGCTCCCCCGTCTATGATCCGGATCTTGACCTGGATACGCGCCTGGTCCGCGCGGCCGACCCGGTGCTCGACCGACTGGCATCCACGATCGCCGGGACCTGGGTGTGCGTGTGTCTCACCGACGACCAGGCAAGAATACTGGCGCACCGGGTCGGTGAGGCATCCTTCGGCCTACACCCTGGGTTCTGCGTCGCCGAGCACCTGGTCGGCACCAGCGCCGTAGCCCTCGCACTCGTGGAAAGGCGCCCCGCCCGGGTCTCGGGCGCCGAGCACTTCGCTGACCTCTACCAGCCGGACGCGTGCATATCCGTTCCCGTCCGCGACCCCCTCAGCGGGCGCATCGAGGGCGTGTTCAGCCTCATCTGCAGGCTCGCCGAGGCGAATCCGTCGGCGGAAGCCATGGTGGGGGAGGCTGGCCGCGCCATCGAACATCGGCTGCTGGAACAGGCGAGCGAGCGGGAACGGGCCTTGCTCCTGGCGTACCGGCAGGCCAAACACCGGATGCGGATACCGGCTGGCGGCGCACAGTTTCCGCTCGATCTCAAGGCCGGGTCCGGCATCGAGATCGAGCGTGATATTCGGCTGGTTTTGCAGGAGAAGGCCGCTGAACTGATCGCAGCGGGCCGCCCGACCGTCATCGAGGTATCCCTGCCGCACGGTCAGACCGCCACGCTGGTGTGCAGGAAGGTACAGACGCACTCCGCGGTGGCCGGACTGGCCGTCGAGGTCGCCTTTCCCTTCGGGCCGCCCCGTCGCCTTATGACCAGCGCCGCGGCCGTGGCAGGGCACCTCAACAGCCAGCCGCAGGGGGCCGACGCCGGTGCCCCGTCGGCGCCGGGGCTTTTCCTGCCGTATGCCGCGCTCGGCGCGCCCAGGCCGATACCGCGCCCGCCGGCCAGTGCACTCGAC
>NZ_CDWTMO010000047.1:0-24450 GCF_977946435.1 Frankia sp. CgKIO3
TGCCGGTCCAGGGCGGGGTGCCGGCCGTGCGGCCGGGGGCCGTCCCGTTCCCGCGGATGTCGGGTCTGCCCCGGGAGAGCCTGCGGCTGGCCTACCGGGAGCTTCAGGAGGTCACCGAGCATGTCGCCGACCCGTTCCTGCGCGGTCGCATCGGCGGGGTGTCCGAGCTGCTGCGCGGGCTGCTCGCCGAGGAGACGAAGACGGTCGGACGGCTGACGCTGACCCCGCGCGAGCTGGAGGTGCTTGCCCAGGTCTCGCCGGGATTGTCCAACGTCGAGACGGCCCGCCGGCTGACGGTCTCGCCCGAGACGGTGAAGGCGTACCTGCGCAGCATCATGCGCAAGCTCGGTGTCCGTAACCGCACAGCCGCGGTACACGCCGCGCGCCAGCTGGGAATGCTGCCCTGATCTCAGGGGCCCGCACCGGGCCCCTGCCGGGGGCGTGGCCGTGGCTGCCGGTCTGGCAGTCACGGCCATTCGACCCAGCCGTATATTCCCGGCGCCGGTGTACGAGGATCTCGACCGCGGGTCGATGTGGCCTGCCATCGGTGCCATAGCGGTGTTTTTCACGCTGTGCGGGCAGGAGTGGCGGGGCCGCCCGGCCGGCGAGCCGAGGCTCAGGCCGGGCCTGAGGCATTGCCCTACTACTTTCGGGATTGCTCCCGGCATTCCCGCCCACTCCTCCTACGCCGCGGCGGCCGCTTACCCTCGAAGATTTTTCCGGCGGCCCTGCTTTCGGCGGCCGAATATCGATCGTGGCCAGACTCCCGCTACACTTCTGCCTCCGGGCGAGGGTAGTTCGGGACCAGGGTCTCAGGCAGGTCTACTTTCAAGGTGGAAGCTCGGGACTTCCTCGCAGTGCTCCATGCGGTGCTCCATGCCCGGACGCGTGGCCGCTGGCGGCCACCGTCCGGCCGTCACGAGATCCATCGGCACGGGAGATCCTCGAAGGAGCGTCATGCCGTCGTTCGCTGATCCGGCGCAGCAGCGCGAATCCCGCCCCGATCGGGTGACGTATGCCGCGTTGTCGCACGGACGGGACGAGGGGTCGCACGGACGGGACGAGGGCTGGGCCGACCGAGGCCCCGCGCCGACGGGCTCCACCGGCGCACCACCCCGTTCGCTGTTCACAATGGTGGCTGACGCGGCCGTCGTGTACCGGGGGAGGGTACTCGCCGCTGCCTGCCTGCTGGTGGTCGTGCTGCTGCCGTGGAATGCCGGAATCTACGACCAGCTTGCCACCGGTGGTTTCTACGCACCGGGCGATCCGTCGACGCGGGCCGAGCGGCTGCTCGACGAGGAGTTCCCGGACGCGCCCCCGACGTCGCCATCATGCTGACGTCGGCCCCGGGTATCGACGGGCCGATCGCCGCCCGCCTGGGCCGGGAGCTCACCGGGCGGATTGCCGCGGAGCCGGGGGTGACCTCGGTGCTGTCGTACTGGCCGGGCGGGCCCAACGAGGCGAGCCCGCTGCTGCGTGCGAAGGACGGTCGGTCGGCCCTGATCGTGTTCCGGATCACCGGTTCCGAGGACCACATCCAGCACCGCCTGAACGCCCTGCACGACCGGTACGCCCACGACGGCCCGGGGGTCCAGGTCCGGTTCGGCGGGGCGCCCGCGGTCATGCGTGACGTGACCGAGCGCAGCCGTGTCGACCTGGCGCACGGTGAGCAGATCTCCGCTCCGCTGGTGTTCCTCGTGCTGCTCTACGCCTTCGGCACGGTCCCGGCTGCCCTGCTTCCGGTCCTGGTCGGCGTGGTGTCGGTGGTGTCGAGTCTCGCGCTGCTGCGGCTGGCGGCCACGCTCACTGACGTGTCGGTCTTCTCGGTGAACCTGACGACCGCCCTCGGATTCGGTCTCGCGGTCGATTACAGCCTGTTCATCCTGCGACGTTTTCGGGACGAACAGGACCGCGGGCTGCTCCCGGCGGCGGCGCTGCGCCGGACGCTGGAGACCGCCGGGCGCACGGTGTTCTTTTCCGGGGTGACGGTGGCGCTGTCCCTGACGGCCGCGCTGGTCTTCCCGATCTATTACCTGCGTTCGTTCGCCTTCGCCGGCATCGTCGTCGTCGCCTCGGAGGTGGCCGCACTGCTCGTGCTGCCCGCGGCGCTGATGGTCCTCGGTGACCGCATCGAGCGCGGCAACGTCCGGCTGGCGTTGTCACGCCTGAGACGCTCGGGGTCACGCCCGAGGCGCTCGGGTCGCCAGCGGTCCGGCGGCCACCGCGTGGGGGCCGCGGCGGCTGGCCGCGGCTGGTCGGCGCTGGCGCGGCGGGTCATGCGCCACCCGGTGTTCTTCGGTGGGGCCGCGATCTTCGTGTTGGTGCTGTGTGCCGCGCCGCTGCGCCACCTCAACCTCGCGCTGGCCGACGACACGGTCCTGCCGGCGACCGCGGAGGCTCACGTCGTCAATGACGCGATGCGGGAGGACTTCGTCGTCTGCCTGCCCTGCCAGATTCCGATCGTGGTGCCCGGAGTGGACGCGCGGGACCCGGGGAACGCCGAGAAGCTGACCGACTACGCGACCCGGCTGTCCGCGCTGCCGGGTGTTGCCCGCATCGACACCGTCACCGGCAGCTTCCTGCGGGGCGAGCGGGTCGGTGCGGTGCCGAAGACTCCGATGAGGTACGTCGGAACGCATCGCGGCGCCTGGCTGTCGGTGTGGCAGACCGACAGGTCTCCGCTGTCCGAGCCGGCGAAGGACCTGGTCCGGAGGCTGCAGGCGACACCGGCGCCGTTCGGCGTCCTCATCGGCGGACTCGCGCCACACTTCCTCGACACCTCGCATTCCATCAAGCGGAGTCTGCTACCGGCCTTCGCCGTCGTGATGACGGCGACCTTCATCCTGCTGTTCCTGTTCACCGGCAGCGTGCTCCTTCCGCTGAAGGCGATGTTCCTCAACACGCTGAATCTCGCCGCCACCGTCGGGCTGCTGGCGTTCGTCTTCCAGGACGGGCACCTGACCGGTCTTGTCGGCGACTTCCAGGTGTCGGGCACGCTGGAGATGACCAGCCCGGTCCTGATGTTTTTCATCGCGTTCGGGCTCAGCATGGACTACGAGATCTTCCTGCTCGCCCGCATCCGCGAGGAGTACCTGCGGACGGGAGACAACCACGATTCCGTCGCCCGTGGGCTGGGGGCGACCGGTCCACTGATCACGAGTGTGGCGCTCGCTCTCGTCGTGGTCATGGTCGCGTTGTCCGCATCGGACATCAGCATGATCAAACTGGTGGGTGTCGGGCTGACCGTGTCGATCGTGCTCGACGTGACCCTCGTCCGAGCGATCCTCGTCCCGGCGTTCATGGCCCTGGCGGGCGACTACAACTGGTGGGTTCCCGAGCCGTTGCGCCGTCTGCACGCGCGGTTCAGCCTGCGGGAGGACGGCGACGAAGCGGCCTCGCGCGCGGGGGACCTCGGGCTCGGGGGACCCCCCGACCCCGGCAACCGCATGACGACGAAGATCACTTATCGGCGGGGACGGGGGGAACCCACCCGCTGGACCCGGCCTCCGGCCGGGCCGGCCCCGACCTGGCACTGCTACCTGCGCCCGCGGCGGCGCGCGGACGGTGGGCCCTTAGGATTCGGAATGAAATAACTTGTTCACTTCTGGGTCCTCGCGAGCCCGTGACCTGCGAAGACGCATATTGGCTTGCATTAATTACTTCATTACGAATTCTTACCGGCCATGATGGGTATCCGGGGTTTCGCACTCGACGGCATCCGCGTCGAAAGCTCATAGGTAGTAAACGCCAATCTTGGTCCTGGTCGGTATTCCCAGGAGCGGACGGCTCCTACGCGCCGCTGCGGGCCTGCGCGGTCCGCCTGCGGTTGGCCTTCTTGATCGCCTCGACGAGATCGTCCCTCGACATCGTCGATCGGCCGGGGATACCGAGCTCGCGGGCGAGCGCGCAGGTGCGTCGGCGAGGCGTTCGCGTCCACGCCCTCGGCGGTCGGCCCGCTGTGCCGGGAGGCGGGCGTCGGCGTGGCGGCCTGCTCGTCGGAGGGACCGGGCCGACCCTTCGGCCGCCAACGGTCCCCCACCTTCTCGTGGGTGTGCTTGAGGGCGGCAAAGGCCGCACGGTGGGCACGCGCACCCTCACCGTAGGTCTCCACCGTCGAGTCGTGGGTCTTCTTCCAGGTGCGGATGGCCTGATCGTCGGAGCGGGCGATGGTGGACGGAACATCGTCCCGCATCTCGTCGGCCTGCGCCTTCTTGTCGGTTTTGTCGGTCTGCGGCTTCTTCCCGACCATGGCACTCCTCCTCCCGAACGGATGCTCAGGTCTTCCCGAACGGATGCTTATGGACCTTCCCGTGACGCCGGGACGTATTCCCCGTCCCCGTTGCCGCCGGGTAGCTCGTGGCTCGTGGTGGATCTCTTGGTGCCTTGATTCACAGGGTGAGGCATCGACTACCGTAGCGTGCCAATGTCTTGACCATGACGACCCGAAGGACGCCTCATGTCCTATGCCGCTGACCCGTTTCGCCGGCGTCGCCGTGAGCCCGGTCTGTCCCGGCGCGGAATTCTCGGTCTCGCCGGTGCCGGTCTGGGTGGATGGGCGGAGACGCTGCTCGACGCCGCGCCGAGCAGCGCGTCCGCTGGCCCGGCCGGGCCACCGGCCGCAGGGGTCCGACCCGGTGCGGAAGCGCGGGCCCTCTCGGCGCCGGGGACGCGTGTCGTGCTCGTGCCCCGGACCCTGGCCGCCGTGACGAGGGGAGTGGGGCCCGCGACGTCGGATTTCGACATCGGTTACGTGGCCGTCCGATGGACCCGTGACGGGAAGGATCGCGCGGCGGATGGCCGGGCCGGTCCCGGGGGTGCCGGCACGGGGACCGCCGGGACCGCCGGTGCCGCCGGTGCCGCTTCTCGGGGCGCCGAGATCCGGCTGCGCCAGCCGGGGGGGTGGGTTCGACGCATGGCGGCCGCTGGCGGTCGGCTGTCCGGTGGATCGGGACGACCCGCCGGCCGGGGGGAGGAGCGCCGCCGTGCTGGTCGCCGCGCACCGCGCGACCGGCTACGAACTGTGGTTGCCACCCGGCGCGACGTCCGTGACGTCCACCGCCCTGAACACGACGTCGGGGCCGTTGCAGCGGTTAACGGCACCCATTGTGTCCGCCTACGTCGCCCTTTCCGCGATCTCGGCTTCGCGCGCCGCCCGGTCGCCGGGGCTCTTCGCCGCGCCCAGATCGTCGCCGCCGCCCCGTGTCGCGACCGCGTCCGGGGTGTCGGCGGTCCCCGCCGCGCCGGTCGCCCCCGTCCGGCTGCCGGCGACGCTCGACTTGCGCTACCTGCCCCGGGCCGCGTGGGGCGCGGACGAGTCGCTGCGGCTGTCCCCCTCACCCGGCAGCGGTTGGAAACCGACGTACCACCCGGGCCAGGTTGTCACGGTTCATCACACGGTGACGCCCAACGACGATCCGAACCCCGCCGCCACCGTGCGGGCGATCTACCACTTCCATACGGTCGAGCGGGGATGGTCGGACATCGGGTACCACCTCCTCATCGACGAGGCAGGCACGCTCTACGAGGGCCGGTGGTCGGGAACGGAGAGCGTTCCCGACCACCGGGAGGACGGCTACGTGGTGACGGGTGCGCACCTGGCGGACTTCAACGCCGGCAACGTCGGCGTCGCGCTGCTCGGTGACCTGCGGACGCGCACCCCCACCGCCGCCGCCCGTCGCACGCTCGTCCTGGTGCTGCTCGCGTTGACCGGAGCGCATCATCTCGACCCGCTCGGCACCGTCCACTACGTCCATCCGGTGAGTGGCAGGCGTCGTACCGTCCCGGCCGTTAGCGGGCACCGCGACTGGATGGCCACCGAATGTCCGGGCGGCGCGGCCTACACCGCCCTGGCAGGTGTGCGGACGGACGTCGCCCGGCAGCTGATGTGAGGTTCACCGGCTGGTGCCCCGCCGGGTGACGGGGTGGGCCGTGGACGGGCTCAGGGGCGCCAGCCGGCATAGACCGCGAACCTGCCGTGCTTGGCGACGCAGTCGACCGGCGCGAATCCGGCGTCGGCCAGCCAGTCGAGCTGGTCGGCGAGCGGCGCGCACCGATCGAAGGACATCCGCCGCAACGCGGCCTGCCACTCGGCGTCGTCTGAACCCGCCGCCCGAGCCTGCCGTTCGTGCATGTCCTCGTACTGCCGGGTCAGGGCGGCAGTCGGGCCGTTGACCTGCTCGAGGTTGACGAACAGCCCACCCGGCCACAGGACGTCGCGCACCCGGCGGAACAGGTCGCGCTTGCCGGGGTCGTCGAGGTGGTGGATGGCCAGCGCCGAGACGACCGCGTCGAACGGGCCGGTCGGCAGGGCGGAGGCGAGGTCCGCGACGGTGACGGCCTTGATCGAGCCGGCGGACAGCCGCGCCCGGGCCTTGGCCAGCATCGGCGCGGCGCCGTCGAACAGGTGAAACCGGACGTCGGGGACGGCCGCGGCGGCCAGCAGACCGGTGCCCGCGCCGAGGTCGAGCACCGCCGGTTGGGCGCCACCCTGGCGCGCCACCAGGTCGCCGACCGATCCGTACAGCAGGTCGAAGGAGGGGACGAGCCGGCGGCGCTCCCCGTCGTAGGTCTCGGGATCCCAGCCCGGCGTCTCGGAATATGAGATTACTATCTCATCCATTGGACAATCATACGGTCGGGACCGGCTGCGCACCCGAACTTCCCGCGCGGGCCTGACGTATCGCACGTCACATTTCCGCCTCCTTCTTGACGCGGCAACGTTCTCTTACTCAGAGTGAAAAGTGTGCGCACATCTCCATTGCTGACGTGCCGCCGCTGCATCGACTACGGGCGCGCTGAGACCAGCCGTTGTCGCTGACGGCCCCGCGCTGTCCCCCGATCGGGCCCGTCCCCGGCACCTTCGTGGCCGGAGTTCCGGGCGCGCCCTCAGTGCCACTACCCGCGCACCATCGTTTCCGGCGCCGATCTCGGTGCGGTGAGGCAGCGCCCGACGCCGTCCACCGTCCGTCGCCCGGCCACCCACCGTCTGAGGAGATCCCGATGCGCCGCATGTTGGATCCGACCCGATGACCGCCCTCGCGGAGCTGTGTCTCGCCGTCGCTCTGGACGGAGCCGGGTGGCATCCGGCGGCCTGGCGGGAGCCCGATGCCCGCCCGGCCGAGCTGTTCACCGCCCGCTACTGGACCGACCTCGTCCTGGAAGCCGAACGCGGGTTGGTCGACTTCGTCACCATCGAGGACTCCCTCGCCCTGCAGACCTCCCGTCTCGACGGCCCCGACGGGCGTACCGACCAGGTCCGCGGCCGCCTGGACGCCGTCCTGACCGCCGCCCGGGTCGCCCCCCTGACCAGCCACATCGGCCTCGTCCCCGCAGTCACCACCACCCACACCGAGCCGTTCCACATCTCCAAGGCCATCGCCACCCTGGACTACACCAGCACTGGCCGCGCCGGGGTGCGCGTCCAGGCTCTGCGCCCCGGCGAAACTCCCCACCTCGGCCGACGCGACCTCCCCACCATCGCCGACTACCAGACCCCCCAGGCCCAGGCGGTCATCAGCGACCTGTTCGACGAGGCCGCCGACTACGCCGAGGTCCTACGCCGGCTGTGGGACAGCTGGGAAGACGACGTCGAGATCCGCGACACCGCCACCGGACGGTTCATCGACCGCGACAAACTGCACTACATCGACTTCGAAGGCCGCTGGTTCTCCGTCCGCGGGCCCTCCATCGTCCCCCGTCCGCCCCAGGGCCAGCCGCTGGTCACCGCCCTGGGCCACACACCATTTCCTACCGGCTCGCCGCCCGCGCCGCCGACGTCGCTTACATCACCCCGCACACCGCCGCCGACGCCCGGGCGATCGTCGGCGAGATCCGCGCCGAACAGGCCGCGGCCGGACGCGCCGACGACACCCTGCACGTCTTCGCCGATCTCGTCGTTCTCCTCGACGCCTCCGCGGAGCAGGCCGCCGAACGGCGCGGTCGTCTCGATGCCCGTGCCGGTGAGCCCTACACCTCCGACGCGCTGATCTTCGCCGGTACCCCCGGCGACCTCGCCGACCTTCTCCTCGACTGGCGATCCACCGGGCTGACCGGGTTCCGACTACGCCCGGCCGCCCTTCCCCACGACCTCGAAGCCATCACCCGCGGGCTCGTCGGTGAACTCCACCACCGTGGCGCCTTCCGCACCGCCTACCAGGCCACCACCCTGCGCGGCCACCTCGGCCTGCCGCGACCCGCCAACCGCTACGCCACCGTCTGATCGTTGATCCGACTCTCGGCGGCGGACGTCACGCAGGATTCCGGAGGACCCCCGATGAGCAGGCCGATCAAGCAGATCCACCTGGCTGCGCACTTTCCCGGAGTGAACAACACGACGGTGTGGAGTGATCCGCAGGCGGGCAGCCAGATCGAGTTCAGCTCCTTCGCCCACCTGGCCCGGACCGCGGAGCGGGCGAAGTTCGACTTCTTCTTCCTGGCCGAGGGGCTGCGCCTGCGTGAGCAGAACGGGCGCATCCACGATCTCGACGTCGTCGGCCGGTCGGACACCTTCACCGTGCTCGCGGCGCTCGCCGCGGTGACCGAACGGCTGGGGCTGGCCGGCACCATCAATTCCACATTCAACGAGCCCTACGAGGTCGCCCGGCAGTTCGCCAGCCTCGACCATCTCTCCGCCGGTCGGGCCGCGTGGAATGTGGTCACGTCGTGGGACGCGTTCACGGGGGAGAACTTCCGCCGCGGTGGCTACCTGCGGGAGGAGGACCGTTACGCCCGCGCCGAGCGGTTCCTGCGCACGGCGTGGGAGCTGTTCGACTCCTGGCACGGCGACGAGATCGTGGCCGACAAGGAGTCCGGGGTCTTCCTGCGGACGCCGCGGCCGGGCGCGTTCGACCTGCACGACGCGTTCTTCGACATCAGCGGCCACTTCAACGTGCCGCGCGGCCCGCAGGGCCGGCCGGTCATCTTCCAGGCCGGCGACTCGGGAGCCGGCCGCGAGTTCGCCGCCTCGTCCGCCGACGCGATCTTCAGTCGGCACAGCACGTTCGACGCGGGCCAGGCCTTCTACGCCGACATCAAGGGCCGCCTGGCCCGCCACGGCCGCAGACCCGAGCAACTGGTGGTCCTGCCGGCGGCGACCTTCGTCCTCGGCGACACCGACGCCGAGGCGCGGGAACGGGCCGGCGTGATCCGGCGCCAGCAGGTCAGCGGGGCGACGGCGATCCTGTTCGCCGAGCAGCTCTGGAACCGCGACCTCTCCGGCTACGACCCGGACGGCCCGGTGCCCGAGGTCGACCCGGTACCGGGGGAGAACACCATCTCGAAGGGCCGGGCCAGCGTGCGGATGTTCGACGACCGGCAGGCGACCGTCCGGCAGTGGCGCGAGCTCGGCGAGGCGAAGAAGCTCTCGCTGCGCGAGGTGGTCATCGAGGTCACCGGACGGCAGTCGTTCATCGGTTCGGCCGCCACTGTAGCCGAGACGATCAACAAGTTCGTCCAGGAGAACGCCAGCGACGGGTTCATCCTCGTCCCGCACATCACCCCGGGCGGGCTGGATGAGTTCGCCGACACGGTCGTGCCGCTGCTCCAGGAGCGCGGCGTATTCCGCACCGACTACTCGGGGACGATGCTGCGCGAGCACCTCGGCCTCGCTCCGCTCGGGTAACGGGCTGCCCGGTCGGGCTGCCCGCCCGGCCCGCTCGGCCCGCCGTCTCGAACTCCTCGCCGGCGGTGTTGTCTTCGGTACCTGAAACTCACAGGTACCTGAAAGTATGATGTTGCTCGCGTCACGCTCGGGAGGAGGGGCGCATGGAACGGGTGGCCGCGGTGAACACGGCGACGGCGGTCGCTCATGTTCTGCGGGAGGAGATTCTCAGCCGGCAGGACGGCGACCTGTACCTCGGCCAGGAGAACGAGCTGCTGGCCCGGCTCGGCGTCAGCCGGCCGTCGCTGCGTCAGGCGGTGCGGCTGTTGCAGGCCGAGGGGATCCTCACCGTCCGCCGGGGTCATCACGGCGGTCTGTACGGGCAGCGGCCGGACGCGGCCGGGGTCGCCCACATGGCGTCGGTCTTCCTGCGCACCCGTCGGGCCTCGTTCGCCGACCTCAGCGCGACCCACGCCCTCATCGCCACCGAATGCGCCCGGCTCGCCGCGCTCAATCCGGATCCGGCCGAGCGGGGTCGGCTGCTGACCTTCGTCGACAGCGCCGTCGACAGCGCCGTCGGCGGTGCCGTCAACGCCGCCGTTGACGGCACCGCCGGTGGGGATGCCCGCGACCATGCCCGGACCCGGGCGCAGTGGGGCGTGCTGCTCGCCGAGATCGCCCGCAGCCCCACCCTTCAGCTCTTCGAGGACGTGCTCGGCTCGCTGTCGCAGTACCCGGCCTCGCGGCCGTTCCTGCCTGACCCCGCCAGCGTCGCCCTGGCCTGGGAGCAGTGCCGGTGGATCGCCGAGGCGGTGCGGGACGGCGATGCCGACACCGCCGCCGCACTGTGCCGTGAGCACGGGGACGCGATGGCCCGCTACCTTCGCGACCAGCCGGAGGATCTCCTCGGCTGGTGAGCCGTCCGGGGCCGGGTCCATGCCGCCGCCTGGTCACGGTCCGCGCGTCGTCTCGCTGGGGGGCTACGGCGCCGCCTCGGTCCAGCGGGCCGCTCAGTCCAGCAGGCCGCTCTGCCGGGCGGCGTGCACGGCTGCCGTACGGTTACGGACCCCCATCTTGCGCATGATGCTGCGCATGTAGGTCTTCACGGTCTCGGCGCGGATCGTGAGGTGCTCCGCCGCCTCGACGTTGGAGCAGCCAGTGGCCACGAGGGTCAGCACCTCCATCTCCCGCAGGGTGAGGCGGAAGGGCGGCGGCTTCGGCGGGCCGGGCGTGACGACCGGTTCGTTGCGCAGCAGGGAGTAGATGTGCAGGATCTGCCGCCGGAGATGGGGGGCCGTCATCTGGGCGCTCAGCTCCAGCAACTCGATCTGGGCCAGGCGGACCCGCTCCCGCTGCGTGCGAGAGTCGGGCGGCTGTCCATCGGCGACGAATGGTCCCGGTGCGCGGTCAAAGCCGGCAGGGGTCATCGTCCGGTGCAGGCGCACCTGCATCGGGATCGAATCCGATGCCACTGGGCCCATTATGCTCCTCTCCCTATCCACGTCGATAACCCAGCTACCTCCGGATGGGCGCCCCCGGACAACCAGGCGCGTACCGGTGTATTCATGAAGGGGCGGTCGGTCCCGGGATCAGCCGTACACCACCTTTGTGTGATGTCTTCCATGATCCGGTCGCGGGTGAAGTGGGCACACTGCCACGTCGGCTCCGCTCCAGGCTGGCCGTCCGTCTTCGTCGGATGCCCGCTGCCGGCTACATCGAAAAGGTTATCTCCTTGCTCCGGCCGGTCGTCAATGGTGTTGCTCCCATGCCAAGAACATACTGCTCCCCCCCGGCCGGAAGGCCCGAGGGTAGTCTTGAATGCTACCCCGAAAGGGGCTCCTTCGGGGGCGTCATGCCACGTCGCCGCACCAAAGTACCCCTCGGTTTGAGGTGGCGCGAAGGAAATTCCTGGAGGCAGGCGGGAACCCGCACGTCAGCGGGTTGACGGCGGGCAGCGTAAACGGCCTCGGGGGTTATCCGATGAGCCCGCCGGGTTAATAGGTGGGACGACGGCGGATGATGTGGGCGGATGCACGGGAATCCGCGCGGGTGGATGGTAGGAATAGGCCGGACTGGCCGTGGCGGCCGCGGCCACACCCGGCCCGAGTTAGCCGGTCGGAGCCACCCGGCCCGAGCTCGCCGGCCCGCTCTTCTTCCCCACCGAGCCGCGTCCGCTGACCGGCTTGTCGATCCCCCTCGTCCTGGGGCACGCGTTAGGCGGCACCGTGGTCGACAGGGGCGATGGTGTCGGTTCGGTCGTCGTGGGCGACCGGGCCACGGGCGAACCGATCTACCGCTGCGGGCAGTGCCCGCCGTGCCGGGCCGGCCGGTACAACGTCTGCCGCCAGATCGGCTTCCACGGGCTGATGGCCGACGGCGGCATGGCGGCATGGCGGAGTTCACTATCGGCCGGGCGATCGCGTTGCGCCTCGCGGCGGACGGCGCGGACATCGCCGAAAAGCTCGGCGGCCACCTGGGCCTCGGCAAGGGGCAGGCGCTCGAGCAGTACGCCGCCGGGATCCCGCTCGGCCGCGGGCAGATACCCGAGGAGGTGGCCGCCTTCGTGTCCTATCTGGCCGGTCCGGACTCCGCTTACATGACCGGGCAGTCGGTGGTGATCGACGGTGGTCTCGTGATGCGCTGAAAGGCGGGTTTCCGCTCGAGCCGGCGGGTCAGGAGTGGATGATGGCCCGGCCGGTCATCGACTCGGGCAGGATCCGTACCCAGTGCGGATGCTTGACGCGGTCCGCCCAGGGCTTGAGTCCCAATGCCATTTCCGCTAACCGGCCCGTCCGCGGTCGCCGACGGTGGCGGCCTGCCGGCGACGGTCTTCACCGTGGAGATCTGAGCCCGGCGAGATGCTCGGCGAGCAGCTCGACGAGATGCCGCCCGCGCCGGGCGGCGACGTGTTCGGCCTGGGCCCGGCAGGAGAATCCGTCGGCGAGCAGCACGGTGCCCGCGGGAGCCGAGGCGATCGCCGGGCCCAGGGTGCGGGCGGCGATCGCCATCGACACGTCGTAGTGCCCGGCCTCCATGCCGAAGTTGCCGGCCAGGCCGCAGCACCCGGCGAGGACGGTGACGTCCGCGCCGGCCACCGCCAGCAGGCCGCGGTCGGCGGCGAATCCCATGACCGCGTGCTGGTGGCAGTGCGGCTGGGCGAGGACGCGCACCCCGTCGAGGCGCGGCGGAGTCCAGCCGACGGTGTCGCCGAGCAGCTCCGCGAGGGTACGCACCGCACCGGCGACCAGCGCGGCGGCGGGGTCGCCCGCGAGCAGCTCGACGAGGTCGCCGCGCAGCACCGCCGTGCAGGACGGTTCCAGACCGACGATCGGCGTCCCGGCCCGGGCGTACGGCGCGAGGCGGTCGACGGTCGTCCGCAACCGGCGGCGCGCGCCGTCGAGCTGGCCGGTGGTGATCCAGGTGAGACCACAGCACGCGGGGCCCGGCGGCACGATCACCCGGTAGCCGGCGTCCGCCAGCACTGCCACGGCGGCTCGGCCGACCTCGGGGGAGAAGGCCTCCGTGAACGTGTCGATCCACAGCATCACCTCCCGGCTGTGGGCCTCGCGTCTGTGGGCCGCTTGCCCGTCGGCCGCTTGCCTGTCAGCCGGCCGCCCGTCAGCCAGGTACCCGTTTCCCCGGTCCGGGCCGCCGTGCTCGCGCCACCAGCGGCTGAACGGTTGCCTGGCGAAGGCCGGCACCTCGCGGCGCACGTCCATGCCCCCCACCCGCAGCAGCAGCCGTCGCACCGCCGGTCCGGCCAGCACCGCGTTGACCAGGCGTGGCGCCCGCCCGGCGACCCGGGCCCAGCGGGGCAACCAGCCGAGCACGTAATGGCTGACCGGCCGGAGCCGATGCCGGTAGGCGCGGAACAGCACCTCGGACTTGTACGTCGCCATGTCCACCCCGGCCGCGCAGTCGCGCGCGCACGCCTTGCACGACAGGCACAGGTCGAGCACCTCGGCCACCTCCGGGGCCCGGGCGCCCCCGGCACCTCCGCGGACCAGCGAGCCGTTCGCCATCTCCTGCAGCACCCTGGCCCGGCCGCGGGTGGAATCCTTCTCGTCGCGCGTCGCGAGGTACGACGGGCACATGAAGCCGCCGGCCGTCGGCGTGTCGGCCCGGCAGGTGCCCAGCCCGACGCAGCGGTGGACGGCCCGCCCGAACTCCCCCGCGTCGGCGGTGAAGGCGAATCCGCCGCTGGCGGGCAGCGGGCGAGCCGCCGGCAGGCGCAGGTCGGCGTCGATCGGCCTCGGCCGGACCAGCACACCCGGATTGAGAAGATCGTCCGGATCGAACAGGGCCTTGAAACCGGCGAAGACGCCGAGCGCGGCCGGCGAGTACATCCTGGCCAGCAGCTCACCGCGGGCCCGGCCGTCCCCGTGCTCACCGGATATCGAGCCGCCGTAGGAGGCGACCAGGTCGGCGGCCTCGGTCAGGAACGGGCGCAGGCGCCCCGGGGCGTCCGCCAACGGTAGATCAAGCCGGATGTGCACGCAGCCGTCCCCGAAGTGTCCGTACGGCACCCCGTCGATCCGGTGCGCACGCAGCAGGTCCTCGAAGTCACGCAGGTAGGCCCCCAGGCGCTGCGGCGGCACGGCCGCGTCCTCCCAGCCGGGCCAGGCCGGTTCCCCCGCCGCGGTCCGCCCGGCGAGACCCGCGCCGTCCTCGCGGATCCGCCAGAGGGCGCGGGTCTGCGGGCCGGTGGGCAGCACCCGGGTGGCCCTCGTGCCCGCGGCGGCCGCCAACGCCCGGCCGGCCGCGAGCGTCTCCGCCGGGCTCGCCCCACCGACCTCGACGAACAGCCAGCCGGTGCCGGCGGGAAGCTCCGGTACGGCCCGCGGTCCCCGGTGCCGGCGCACGATGTCGACCAGGCGCGCGTCCATGCCCTCCACCGCCAGCGGAGCGTGCGGGAACAGCAGCGGCACGGCGTCCGCGGCGGCCGGCATGTCCGGATAGCCCAGCACGACCATCGCGGTCGCGGCCGGTCGGGGGACGAGGCGGACGGTCGCCCCGAGCACGACCACGCAGGTGCCCTCGGAGCCCACCAGTGCCTTCGCCAGGTCGCCGCCGCGTTCGGGCAGCAGGTGCTCCAGCGAGTAGCCGGAGACCTGGCGGGGGAACCTGCCGAGTTCGGTGCGCAGGACCGTCAGGTTGGCCCGGACGAGGTCGTCGAGCCCGGGGACTGCCGGATGCCCGGAGCCACCCGAACGCCCGAAGCCACCCGGGCCGACCCGCAGCCGACGTCTCGTGCCGTCGAGCACGTCGAGGTCGACGATGTTGTCGGCGGTCCGGCCGTAGGCGATCGCCCGTGCGCCGCAGGCGTTGTTGCCGATCATGCCGCCGATGGTGCAGCGGGCATGGGTGGAGGGATCCGGACCGAATCGCAGCCCGTGCCGGCCAGCCGCCGCCTGGAGGCTGTCCAGGATGACCCCGGGCTGCACGCTCGCGGTGCGGGCGGCCGGGTCCAGGGAGATGACGCGGTGCAGGTGGCGGCTGAGATCCATCACCACCCCGGGGCCCACGGCGTTGCCCGCGATGGAGGTGCCCGCTCCCCGGGTGGTCAGCGGGGTCGCGGTGGACCGGCAAACCGCCACGATTGCCAGGATGTCCTCGACCTCCCGGGGGAACACCACGACCGCGGGTGGCACCCGGTAGTTCGAGGCGTCGGAGGAGTACTCGGCCCGGCGCCGGGCCGAGGCGTCGACCATGGGCCGGACCGCTCGATCATGATCCACACTGGTGCCAGCGACCATCGACCCGGCCGTGGTCGGTCGCTCCCCGAGCGCCGCCCGCAGCATCCGGGCCAGCTCCGCCCGGTCCCCGGCCCCTGTTCCGATCCCGGCCCGGTCACCGAGACGCCGAAACTGTTCGACCCGCACGCGACGCTGCTCCCGCTGCACCCCACCATCCTCGCCACGGGCCGGGCCGGCCGCACCGGATCGGCCTGCCACTGTGGATCTTCAATGAGATCATCCTCCCGGAACCCGGGCACGGCACGGTCGGTGGCCTCCTTCGGCCGCTCACTGATGTTGACCATGCCGACGATCCTGCCCCCTGGTCACAGTGCTGCACGACTGGTTGACCCACCCAGTCCAGCCCTTGGGCAGCATGATCTCCAGCTCGGTTCGCAGTTCCCCACCGTCCTGCAGGCGACTCCACTTGTAGATCGTCTCGTGGGACACGCGCATGCTCTCGTCATCGGGGAACTCCTTACGCAGTCTCTCGCTGATCCGTTTCGGGGACCACTCCTCGTCCAGGCCCGCGTTGACCTCGTCGCGCAACGGCGGCGACGCGACGAGTTTGCGTTCCTTCGGACGCGCGCGCACCGCGTCACAACGCGCCTGCGCGTCCGCCGCCCAGTATGCTTCCTCGCCGCCGTTACGCTCGATCTCCCGTGAAATCGTCGAGTGATGCCGGCCGAGCATCTTCGCGATGATCCGCGCCGATTGGTTCCGACCCAGCTCTCGGGAAATTACCTCCCGCTCCTCGATTGTCAACTGCTCCCGCCGGCCCATCCACCATCAGTCCCTCGGCTCCACCATCCAGTCCCTCGACGCCAAAGCGATCATCATATCGAGACGTTGCTACGCCCATTTGACCCCGCCATGTCCATGGTAGACCGGTCAGCGCGCCTGGGCCCGTACAAGCAGATACTCAGCGTCGAGCTCGACCCGGTCCGCCACCACGGAATCCTCAGTGAAACAGCTCTCGATCTCCTGTCGCAATTCCCGCGCGGCCGGTGGGTCCAGCGAGATCAGGGCGGCGACGTGGGGCGGGGAGTAACGGAGGAAGAAGTCCGCGGCGGCCGCCGCTGTCGGGAAGGAGTACCTGATACACGCGGATATGCACTCGATGTCGTGAAAGTAGGGCGTGAGCCTGGGGAGCACGACGTCGCGCACTCCCCACTCATTGGGCTCGGGCAGGCTCTCGGGGAGGGGGAGGCGACGCTTTATGATCGCGTTGAGCCGGCCCATGAACCCGGTAGGGGTGAAGTTCGCCAGGCCAACCTGGCCGCCGGGCCGCAGCACTCGGTGGACCTCGGCGGTGGCCGCGTCGGGTCGCGGTGCGAACCAGATGCCGCAGGCGGAGAGAGCCACGTCGCAGCTGGCGTCCGACAAGGGAAGGTCCTCGGCATCGCCTTCGAGGACGGTGATCTCCAACCCGGCCTCCTGGGCCCGGGCCCGGGCCAGCTCCACCATCCGCGGCGTGATGTCGACGGCGGTGACCAGCGCGCCCCGTCGGCCCGCGGCCAGCGCTACGTTCCCGGTGGCGGTGGCCACGTCGACAACTCGCTGGCCCGCCCGCACTCCGGCCCAGTCGCACAGCGCTTCGGCAATGGGTAGCTGCCGGTCGGCGATCAGCTGGTAGTCCCCCATAGTCCAGATGATCCGACCGCGATTCTTGACGCCATGTGGGTCATCCGTCGTCATGGCATGCCTCCCGTCGATAGAGTGAGCGTTCCGTGATGTCGCGTGGCGGCTGAGCTGCAGGGCAAGGAAGAGTTATCGCGCGTCTCGTGACGAAGCTGAACAAGCATCACTCCTCCACCGAACGGGCCGGCAGTTCCATTGGGCTCCCTCTCAAGACAGTGCTCACGAGCACAGACGACATTCGGTCAGCGCGAAAGGCGTCGAGGCAGAGATGACACGAGGTCGTTGAGGATTCTCGTCCACCGCGAACGCCACCGCGTCATCTGCCTACCAGCTTCTCCGAGACGACACGGCGTACCGCTTGCGCTACCTGCTCGACGTCAAGCAGTGTCTGCCGCTCAAGGGGCGGTCTAAACGGTGTCGGTACATCTGCAGCCGTCACTCGTACCGGAGCCGCCATCAGCCGCCAGAAGCGCTCCTCGGCGAGCGAGGCGACAAGCTCGCTCGCGAAGCTGCAGGTGCGGGGTGCCGGATCGACGACGACGACCCGGCCAGTTTTCTCAACCGAAGCGTTGATCGTCTCGTAATCCAATGGAACGAGCGAGCGCGGGTCGACGACCTCGACCGAGATCCCCTCTGTCTCAAGCCTCTGCGCAGCAGCAAGAGCGACTCTGACAGCACCGGCGATCGCAACCACCGTCACGTCAGTCCCCTCACGCTTTATATCCGCCGAGCCAAGTGGAATCACGTAGTCTTCATCCGGGACCGGGCCCCGCATTTCGAACAGCGTAGCGTCCCTGAACAGCAGCACCGGATCGTCCTCACGAATCGCTGCCGTTGTCAGCCCCTTCATGTCGTACGGAGTGCTCGGAGCGACGATCTTCAAGCCCGGGCTGTTGGCGAACAGCGCGAACGGACGATCCGCGTGATGGGCGGCTTCCGAATTACCATAGAAGACTGGCACAAGCAGCAGTAGCGGTACCTTCGCCTGCCCACCCGACATATAGCGGATCTTCGCCGCCTGATTCACTATCTGATCCATCGCCGAGTACAGAAATGTCGAGCACGCCATATCGATCACCGGACGGATACCTGTCAATGCTGCCCCCACGCCGACACCGACGGAAGCCGCTTCCGAGATCGGTAGATTCCAAATACGCTCCTTACCGAACTCATCAACAGGGAAACGGCCATACAGGTTGGCCCGCAAATCCTGAGCCATAAAGAACACCGACGGATCGTGGCGCATCTTCTCAGCAATCGCCGCAAGAGTCGCATCGAAATACGTCAGCTGTGTCGTTTCCCGCACCTCAGTGCCCATCACCGGCTCCTGATCGCAATCGGGTTGACGAACACGTCCTCCACGTCCTCGAACGCCTCACCGGACTCGGGAAGTGGGCTTTCCTGGGCAAAACGGATAGCTCCCTCCATCTCCCTGGCCACCTCGGCTTCCAGGTGCACAGCATCCTCGCCAGTCAGTACCCCACGGCTACAGAGCTCTTCCCGGAACAACACGATCGGATCCAGCGCCCGCCACTCCTCCACCTCCTCTGGCGAGCGGTAGCGCGGCAAGCTCCCTTGCGAGTCGACGACCTCGACGTGCTCACGGAAGCGATACGTCTTCGCATCAACCAGGCTCGGCCCGCCTCCGGAACGAGCACGCGCCGCCGCCGCCGAAACCGCCGCATACACCGCCAGCACATCCTGACCATCAACGCAGGCGCCCGGCATCGCATAGGCCGCCGCCCGGTCGGCAACATTCTCCACTGCCATAACCTCCTGAATTGGGGACGTTACCGCATAACCATTGTTCTCGCAGAGAAAAACCGTCGGCACAGCCCAAATCGCCGCCAGATTCAACGCCTCGTGAAACGGACCAGCGTTCGCAGCGCCATCACCAAAAAATCTCAAACATACCTAACCTGTCTCGCGCATCTTCGCGCTCAATCCTGCTCCAACCGCAATCGGCAAACTCCCACCAACAATCCCCGACTCACCAAGGCTGCCCACCGAGAAATCCGTCAGATGCAACGACCCACTCTTGCCCCGGCAGACTCCTGTTGACTTCCCAAGGAGCTCAGCCATCAACGGACCAAGTTGCGAACCTTTACCGATCAAATGGCCGTGCGACCGATGATAGCCGATCATATAGTCATCGCCGCGAAGAGCCATACACGCCCCAACAGCCGCGGCCTCATGCCCGATCGACGTATGAAGCCATCCAGGAAGCAAACCCTTCGCCTGCAACTCAATAGCACGCTCATCGAAGTGTCGAATACGCAGCATACGCCGCTGCATCTCGATCAAACTCTCACTGCTCAGAGTCTCATCTATAAGAGACTGGCCTATTTTTTCCCGGGCCGATTCCATAACCCCGATCCTATCTCTGTCTTCTACCGTTATGGCCATGTTCGGATGGGCGAATGAAAGGTTGGCAAATCAAGCTAAGGATTCGGAATGAAATAACTTGTTCACTTCGGGGTCCTTGCGAGCCCGTGACCTGCGAAGACGCATATTGGCTTGCATTAATTACTTCATTACGAATTCTAATGCGACAGACCCAGTAGCAGATCGGCGTAGGACATGGGGATGTCGGGTTCGGCCTCCAAAGCGAGTGATCGTCGGTGTCGCCGATGAATAATATCGGCCTGCATGCCAGGTATAACGGCTGTTTCGAGCTCAACGAACGCGCCTAGTCCGACAACCTCGTCAAGATGAACGATAGTCGAGTCGAGTCTCCATTCCTCCCGGGTCTTGACCACGTCGACCAGCACTCCCAGCAAAGCCCCAAAGACGTTCCTGCACGAATCGGTATCGGTGACGTCGGTTGTGATGTATATGCACCGCCGGTCGGGCCCCTGATGTCGGTGGTATGCGACCAGTTGTGCGGCGTCTACGGACACCCGAAGTTTGAGCCAACCGACCGGTACCTGGAAGTAGGTATCGCGTTGATGCACGAATGTATCGAGAGACCCACCCGCGTCGGTCAGCCGCTTCCGAACCTCAGTCAAGCCGGCACATCGGATCTTCGTTTCGAACAGCTCTGGCATGGTCACTAATCCGGTCTGGTGCGTGCGATCTCCAGGCGTACTGGACCGCGTACGAAAAAAGACTGTCCATAGTCGATGGTGGTGACGACGTAGTCAGGAACGAACGATAGCAACTGCTCCAGAGCCAGGCGTGCCTCGACGCGTGCGAGCGGAGCGCCGAGACACAAATGGATTCCATGACCGAATCCGAGGTGCCGATTGGGTGAGCGAGTAATATCGAACCGCTCTGGATGGGGGAAGCGGATGGGATCGCGGCCTGCCGCAGCGGTCAAGACCCAGACGGTTTCGCCGGGCAACAGGGAGACCGCACCGATCGCGGTATCCTCGGTCACCGTTCTGGGGTCGAACTGCGCCGGTCCACTGAACCGGATAACCTCCTCCACGGCAGCTCCGGTGAGTGAGCGGTCGGCAAGCAGAGCACGGCGCTGGTCGTGATGCGCGGCGATCAGAACAATCGCGTTGGCGATCAGCTTGGCCGTGGTCTCGGTACTCGCCATAAGGAGTAGTACACAGGCGGCTACGACCTCCGGTCTGGTCAGGGTTCCCGTGCGGTGGGCTGCCAGCAGGTGCGCTAGCAGGCTGTCCTCGGCCGGCGCCTCACTGGCCAGTCTGCTGCGGGTATAGTCTGCCAACGCCATCCCCGCGCTCACCGCATTTCGGTAGAGTGCCGCGGCCGTTGGCTCGGTGTCCGCCAACACCGCGGCAACGCTGCCGACGGCCATCTCCTGTGTCCATCGAATGACCTGGCTGCTGTCCGACTCCGGGACGCCCAGGATCCTGCAGGTGACCAGGGCGGCGAGTGGGAACGCCACGCCAGTGAGCACGTCAATGGGTTCCCCGTCGCGTAGTGGCTCCCGCAGAGCGGCGAACACATCCTCGACAGTGGCGCGGACGAGCGGCTCCCAGCGCGCCACGGCGCGTACTGTGAAGCAGTGGCGCAGCACGGAACGTAGCCGGTCGTGGTCAGGTGGATCGCTGCCCAGCATGGTGGCTGCACCGTCGTACCACGGTCCGAATTTCTCATCGGCGAGTACTCGCGAGGAGTAACGGGAGGGATCCCCGAGAATCGCCACTGCGTCATCGTATCCAGTCACCATCCACACGTCGGCCAATCCGTTATAAACACACCTGCCGAGCAACCGGATTCGTTCATAGACCGGAAACGGGTCGGCGACCACCTCCGGCGACATGAAGTTGATGTTCAGTACGGGTGTTTGGGGGGTCGTAGTCACGCCGGGACCTTTCCGAGCAGAATCATGTACTCCAGGTCGATACGAATGCCGTCAGATGTCATCGATGACCTTGTGGTGAGCCGTTCGACCTCGGCGGTGATCTTGTCCACCTGTGCAGGATCTAGGATTCGGAATGAAATAACTTGTTCACTTCGGGGTCCTCGTGAGCCCGTGACCTGCGAAGACGCATATTGGCTTGCATTAATTACTTCATTACGAATTCCTAGACCACTGCAGGCCGCGATATGGGACGCGGAGTTGGTGAATAAGAACTCTGTGGCAGCCCCAGCGGACGCGAAGTTCCACGAGACGGTCGCGGTGAATGTCATCACGTCGGTGAAGTGTTGTTCGAGCCGGGTGATGGCCACTGCTTCGTTGGCCCAGTCGTTGCGCTCCGGAACACCGTCCGGCAGCGGTCGATAAGCCTTGATAATCTCCTCGACCTGGCCAAAGTAGCTTCCAGGCGTGAATCCGGCTAGCCCCACGACACCCCCGGGCCGCAGTACCCGGCGTGCTTCCGCGATAGCGATATCCGGTCACGGCGTCCAGCACAGCCTTGCCGGGTTGAATGTCAGCGCTCTGGCACAGGTGTTCAGCGATCGGCATTACGCGTGTGGCAAGTTTAGCGTAATCTCCTTGTGCCCAGGTCTCGCGAACATAGTCCTTGTATGCGGCGGCGACGGTTTCCCTTATCATCGGATACCTTCCGTGATCGCATTTATTGTATGGCGTCAAAATCCGTCAGCGCCTGGACAACTTGATGCAGCAGGGATACCGGCGCGGCAGTGAACTGAAGTAGTGACGCGAAGCCTACGCAATCTGCATGAGAACGGACAATCACGCCTTTCCTGATGAGATGCTCTTTGAGACAGCGTGCATCGTCCGGTTCGCCGACATCCACGGTGAGAAAGTTGGCGTCACTTGGCAACGGCGAAATGCCTTTCTCCATGCCGGCCACCTGGCCGGCAAGCCACTCGCGCCCGTCGACGATGTCTTTCCGGATCGAGTCGAGCTCCTTCTTGTGGTTACGGCACATTTCAAGTGCCACCCAGGCAGTAACGCCGGACACAGCGCGAGCCCGACCCCATTTGCGGAGGTACTCTACAATCGATGGCGCGCCGATGGCGTAACCTAGACGCATCCCGGCCAGCCCGGCACTCTTGGAAAACGATCCGATCCGTACCACGTTGTCACATCCGCAGAAGTGCCGGGGTCTGTCTTCCCCACGAAAGGCTTGATAACATTCATCGATCACGAGCAGATTTCCATGATGATCGGCCACCGCGGCAAGGGCCATCATGGCCTCTTCGTCGAGGGACCTGCCCAGCATGCCGTGCGGGTCCGTCACGACGAGGACGGTCGACGGCCTGCGTTCCATCGCCCGCATGGCGTCGTCCACCACGAAGGACAGCTCGCCGGGCCGCGGCAGCCAAGGAAGAACGTTGATGCCTCGCAGTTGGGCGTGATACCGGTAGGCCGGATAGGTGGGATCCTGCAGGATCAAGGAGCCTGGTCTGGCGGCACACGCGTCGATGATCACTCCTATCGCGTCGTCGGATCCGGGGAAGATCTCCAATTCCTCAGGAGAGCAGTCCACAACATCGGCCAGTTCGGTGATGAGTTCTGAGTAGATCGGGTATCTGGTCGCGGCCGTCGGTGGAATTTTCTGCAGCACCGTGGCCATCAACGGATCGAGCGCTGGGTGGATCAGTTCGTTGCGCGAGAGGTCCAAAACATTGCGGGGATGGGAGCACCGTTCAGGAGCGGCCAAGCTGCTTAGCCGCGGGTCGAGGTACCACTGGTCCGACGTCGTGAAACCGGTCATTTCTCGGCCACCGCCTTGTCTGCGAAGTAACTGCCTAGGCAATGGCCGATGAAGCGCTCCACGCATCGACGTTTACGGCGAGCTTCAAGGTCACGGCCCGAAGCAAGCGAGTGCGCTACTTTGACGTCGGTTTCCTCGTGGCAGCGCAAGTAATCTGTCGCATAATGCAGCCCGCTGAATGACACCGATCCGCCAGTGTCGATATTCCACTCGTGTACAGCCAATGCCATCTGTGCCAGCTCGTTGTCTATCGTCCGTGCGCCTAGCAGTCGCGCGACCTCACGCTGGGCGTGATTCTCCTCCAGCACCGTCGGCACCGATATATGGAGGCCACTGTCCAGCGCCGGAACTCGATCGAGAAGCAGGTTCGGCGGCCCGTCCGATATCTGGCGCACCCGTACGCCGGAGAGCAACCCGTATCGCGAGGGCACGAAAAGTCTGTTGTAGATATCCTTCGGTTCGTCGAGCGCCCCCAACTTCCCTACATAAATGATCTCGCGGACACCCAATTTGCAGCATTGCCGCGCCAGCCGGCCACCGATAGATCCCCAGTAACTGAACCGCACTCCCAGCAAGGTGATTCGCCGGCCCCTTGGTCGACTGAAGGTCGAGGCAACATAATACGATTTCTCCTGATGTCCGATACGGTAATAACCAGCATCACTAAGAATGTCGGAAAGCAATTCAATCTTGCCGAATACGACAGTTTCAGCACCGTTGACGAGCGATTCATTAATCCCCGTCCATTCGGCGATTGAATGCTCCGCATCCGGATAATACCACACCCGCAGCAACTGCTCGGTATGGCGAGTATACCGGTTCATCACGTGTGCGACAAGGCTGGCGTAGTGAATCACGTAGTCACGTCCTGGAGGCACCGCTATACATAGCACCTCCCGGCCGTAAGGATCGTGTGCTTTGAACAGTTCGGGCCGCACGCCGTTAAGTATCTTGTCTGGCTGCTGATTCGAGCCGAGCGGCTGTTGCACCCGTCGACCCAACGCCGTGGCAACCAAAGTGAAATGGGCCGGGTACACACCGTGGACCTCGATGGGCATCCTCCGCGCGACCGCTCCGCGAATCAGCTCGGTCGAAACTCGCTGATTAACGTAAGGATCAAGGTCTTCTGCCATCGTGTGGTCGCTCGGTCGAGCCATGGGTACCCGGTTCGTCGGGTATCTTTCCCGCCGAGAGTAGATGGTGATCAGCGAGGCATCCATCTTTATCTGTGCCTCCTGCCAATCCGGTCCCTGCCGGATTGGCAGGAGGACAACCCATTCGGTCCATTCGGTCAGAGTCTGTTTTAGATCTTCTTGTGTGTACGGAGCGCGATGGAAGGCTGGTGTGGATGTTGGTGGGGTTGGGGTGGGGG
>NZ_CDWTMO010000048.1:0-23464 GCF_977946435.1 Frankia sp. CgKIO3
AATCCGTAGATCGTCGGCGGAGGCGACATCGAGAACTCCATTTGCTTGCGTATGTGGTCGCCACAGCCGCAAGCCATGCGCTGTTCCGCGGTGCGGTCTTCCTCGACGGGCGTAGGGGTTGACTCCGTGGCGAGTGTGACGCAGAATCGACCATGTGTTCGGGTGGCTCCTGTCATCCTTTCAAGTGTGCGGGCTTTCAAGTACGCGAGCACAGCCAGAACATGGTGATGATCTTCCGTGAGAGATAACCACTTGTGCTATCATCATAGGCGAGTAACTCTGCGGCATATTTCTTTTCGACATACTGGCTGAGAACAAAGACCGGGGACTCCGAGTGAAAAATGCGTGATTATGGCGCCGACGGGTCCGGGACCGAACCGCAGTCCCTTCCAGGCCTACTATCGGCACTCGGCGGATCTCGGGATTTTTAACGTCCTGCTCGATCTGGCATCTTTTGAGTATGCCCGTATCCACATTGTTGTGCAATGTGGACTAGAGAAAAGACTAGATGAAAATGGGTAGTGGTATTGTAATCGGATTGATGATCCAGTCGCCTGTGTCGGGCGAACTTGTCCTTCCGGTGGAGAAGCTGCTGGGAGCGGGTCCGGTACTTGGGCTCCCGGGGTTGCCACTCGGTGGGGACGTCGACGTCGGAGCGCCCACCTCGGTCGGTGCCGTCGAGGGTGGGGTGCTCGGTGGTGCCGTCGGCGGTCGGCTGGCTGACGATGGAGTCGTGGTCGGTGGCTCCGTCGTCGGCGTGCGTGGCGCCGGGGCGGTGGACGGCGAGGACGGAGGCGGTGCCGCAGGCGTCTTGACAAAAGCAGGGTCGGGACGGGTGAGAGGCGGAGGGCGAGGGCTTGCTGACCTGCCGCGCGATGGGCTCCATGAGGCGTGGTTCCAAGCCCCCGGGCGACGCAGCCCGGCTGGTGAACGCTCCGGCGACCGTCGGGACGACTGTCGAGGACGTCGCGGCCGCATTGCTGGGTGCGGCCGCAGGCATGGGCGGACGTACCGCGTCCGGGGTCGGCGCCTGCGTCACCTGCCCCTGCGTGATATTCGGCCTGTCCTCCGACAGCAGCTGGGCATCGGAGGTGGGCCAGTTCATGACCGCCGTGAGGCCGGCGACGGCAATGGCCGTCACCACGGCGACTGCCACCGCCGACCGCCTGCGCCATCCCGCGGTGCCGCGGCCAGTATGAGTCTGTGGTGCGTCGGTGAGGTCATTGTCGGAGTCCATGCGCATGAGCGGGAGTAGACGCGTGGGGTGCGTGGTGGCGGCGATGATGGTTTTCTCGGCATCGGCGTACCTGTCACCGCTGGGTGGAGCAGTCGGTACCTTGACGAGATTGACCTTCGGTGTCTCCTTGGTGGTCTCGCCGACTTCGCTCTTAGTATCGGTATCGGTATCGGCCGCGGCGGGCCGCTGCCGCAGCCCGCCGACTGGCGGCTGAGGCTGCGGCTACAGCCGCGACAGCGGCGCGATCGAAGGTGCGCGCGAGGCCGACCCGCAGACTCGCCGGCGCCGGAACCACGGCACCGGTGAGGAGCTCTTCGGGCGAGACTCCATGGGGTACCGGGATGCTGCGCGCCTAGGGCGATCCCGACCAGGCCAGAGCGCTTCCTCGAGCAAGCTCGAGTAGCCAGGACCGCAGCCGGGTGGGATCGCTCAGGGGATTTAGACGAGGGCGAACGCCGTCCCGGCCGCTGCGCGGGCCACGGTGGGATCGCCCAGAATCAGCAGGCACATCGAGAAGACATCATCGGCGTACAGATCGTAGAGATCGTCGAACGCCTGCCGGTCACCACGTCGGACACGGGCCACCAGGTCCGCGTCGTCGTCCATACTCAGCTTCTCCCCGGGGACTAGCGGCGGCCCCGGAACGGGCCGGCATCGCCCCATCGGTAGCCCGGTGAGGCAGTCCCAATCCTAGAAGTTCGTCCCCCGCAGCGGGTGAACGTCGTGAAGATTTTGTTGTCGCCGATTCGACAGTCGATAACGCTTGACTACTGACGTCGTCGCACTTTGATCCCCATCGACTACGGCTGGTTACTTTGCCTGGTAGGTCTCACGGCAGGGTGGCCATGTCCCGTCGGAGACGGGACCAATCCACCCTGGACGAACCTGCCTTCAATGGGTATAAGCCGAAATCTGTCACCAATTCGGCAGAACTGGCGTTCGGAACCGGACCGGCCATTCGCGGCCTTCCGCTGGAAGGCGCCACGCTTCTTGCGGGTCGGGACATAGCTCAGGATGCTGGTGGTTGTTGGGCGAGCCGGGCCTTGACGGTGCCGCTCTGTCCATCACGGGTATAGGTCACTTCCACCTCGTCGCCGATGGCGTGGGACCGGACCGCCGCGATGAGGGAGTCGACGTCGTTGACAGCACGGTTGCCGACCTTCGTGATGACGTCGTCGGCGCGAAGGCCGGCCTTTTCGGCGGGTCCACCCGGAACCATGGAGCGGATCTTTGCACCGTTGCCGCTGGAGGCGGTGGAGCGGGTGTTCTCCTCCGAGGTGGAGGCGCTGACGCCCAGGTACGGGTGTCGGGCGCTGCCCGTAGAGATCAACTCGGTGGCCACCGACCCGGCATAGTTGCCCGGAATAGCGAAACCGACGCCGATGTTGCCGGACTGCTGGCCGCCACCGAAGGGACTTCCACCACCCACGGTCGCGATCGCGCTGTTCACGCCGATGATCTCGCCGCGACTGTTGACCAGCGGACCACCGGAGTTACCGGGGTTGATTGATGCGTCGGTCTGGATTGCGTCGAGCACGGTGTTCTGCTGATCCCGCACGGTTGAATCCCCGGTGCGCACCGGGCGATGCACGGCACTGACGATGCCGGACGTGACCGTGCCGTTCAGCCCGAGCGGGCTGCCGACCGCTACCATCAGTTCCCCGATGCTCAGCGTGTCGGAATTGCCGAACGTGGCCGCCGTGAGACCGGTGGCATTGATTTTGATCACCGCGAGGTCCGAGCTCGGATCCGTGCCTACGACCTGCGCATCGAAAGTACGACCGTCCTGCAGAGTGACCGTCAGCGAGCCGCCATTCGCGGCACCCGAGACCACATGGTTGTTCGTCAGGATATGCCCGTCCGAACGGATGATGGTGCCGGAGCCGGTGCCCGACTCGCTGCTCGATTCCTCGGAGATTGTCACGACACTCGGCAGGATCTTCTGCGCCGCGGCCGACACAGTGTTCGCGGCTGCGGGCGACGTTCCACCGGAACTGTCCACGGTGTTGTGCAGACCGGCGGATGTGACGATGGTCTGCCCCCCGTTGTTGTCGGCGACCAGCGCTCCGACACCGCCACCCACACCGGCCGAGACCAGGGCGATGGCGAGTCCGGCGGCGACGAGCCGCCGTCGGCGCCAAGGGGGCGAGGCGACCATGGTTGTCTCGTTGCCGTAGAGGTCCTGGGTGGGTGGCGAGCCGGCGCCGCTCGGAGAACTCCATGGCGGTCCCCAGGAATACCCTCCGGTCGGGGGGCCCGCGGGAGGTCCCGCGGGGCCGGCCGCGCCGTTCACGGCTCTCGGGGCAGCGGGACCACCGGGTGGCGGACCTGAAGGCGGTCCCCACGGGCCGCCGGGCGACGCCGTCGGAGGCGGGCTTCCCGCGGAGAGCGCGGCCTGCGGCTGGCTGGCCTGGGACGGCCCGGCCGGGTACGGAGAATCCGGATACGGACGAGGATCCCCATGCGGGGGATGGGGATTCGGATACTGAGGATGCTGGCCGGAGGGTGGCCCCAGCGTCGGCGGTTGGCTGTACGGCGAGCCGGGCGGACGGGAAGGCGGGCCCGCCGGGAGGCCGGGTTCGGAGCTGGCGGGACCAGCCGGGTGATCTTGGCCGGCTCGTGTCGCGGCCGCGCCGCCGATGGGCGGAGCCCAAGGGGAGGGGGGGAAGTCATGCCCGGCGCCGGACCCCTCCCTGCCGCCGCCCCTGGGGGCGTCCTCGGCGCTACTGCTGAAGGGGAGACGCGGTGTCATGGTAGGCACTTTCCCTTGAAAGCCTGAGCGATTCCTGAATGCCGACCAACGTTCGGGTAAGCGATCCGGTGTGGAGCCGCGCGGTGTGGAGCCGCGCGGTGTGGAGCCGCGCTGGGTCGGCCCGGGTCGGCTGGGTCAGCCGGTGGGACGGTGTTCCGCCAGTAGATCACGGATTTCCGTGAGCAGGCGTGCTTCGTCGGTGAGTACTGGGTCCTCCTCCGGCGGGACCTGCCCCCGCGTCCGTCGCTCGTTGATGGTGTTCAGGGGGAGTACTACTACGAAATAGATCACTGTAGCGACTGAGAGGAATGCGATGACACTGTTGATGAACTCGCCGTACCGAAACATGCTGCCGTTGATGGTGAAGGTGAGGGCCGAGAAGTCGGGTTTGCCGAAGATCGCGGCGATCAGCGGGGTGAAGATGGTCTTCACCAGCGACGTCACCACTGCGGTGAAGGCGGTACCGACCACGACCGCGACCGCCAGGTCGACGACGTTCCCTCGCATCAGAAACTGCCTGAAGCCCTTCATGCGGCGTCCCCCCTGAAATATGTGCCTGATGACATGGGAGGATATCGGTGCAGATCAGTGGGTGACCGGCGAGGTACCTGGCCGATCCCTTTACGCCTTCGGTGGGCTACTATCAACTAAGCTCGCGCAACGTCGACGCAACGCCGTGGTACAGCGGTGGGACGGGCGGACGCAAGCGGAGCTCGGGATCGGAGGTCGTCTGGTGACGGACGGTGTGCGACGGACCGAGTGGGACGACGACCGGCAGTCTCCCTACTATCAGGGGGGCGGTAGCAGTCCCTCGATGGAGCCGTATCAGCCAGCGGGGCCGGATCCGCGCCCGCAGCATAGCGGCTACGGCCCTCCGACCGGGTCATATGACGCCGCTGGACCGGTGACCGGGCCCTACCACCCGGTACCGGCGAGCCACGGCAATCCATATCAGGGCAGTTCGATACAGCCCGAGGATACCGATTCGCCGTCCACCGGCACCTCGATGCGCCGGGCGCTCGTCCCGCCCGCTCGGACCGCTCGGACCGAGGGCCGGCGGTCCCGAGTCGTTCCTGGTTCCGCTCCCGCAGCCGCACCCGGGCGTCAACCACCCGAATGGGCTACCGATGGAAGGTCGGATCCACGAGGTGGACCGAATCGGCAGAATGAGGGCGGTCTGCCGCGGGCCAAGACGGCGATGCCGACACGTCGGGCCGACGGTGCCCCTACAGGCGGTCCGTCGACCGGCGGCGCCGGAATGAGGGACGGTGGAACAGGCCTGCGGACGCCCTACGGCAGGGATGCCGGCGACGACCTCGGACTCGACCGGCGCCGTGCCGATCGCACCGATCCCGGTCGGCCTGATCGGCCTGACCGGTCCGGTCGACCCGACCGACCCGAGGCTTACCCGCCGGGCGGGGGGCGGAGCCGGCCGAATCCGGTGCGGTTCGGCGCCGACCAGCGGGTCGCGGCGCGTCGCTCAGGGGGCCTGACCTCCGCCGCGGGCACAGTCGATTTCCCCGACGAGGACGACGCTCGCGATTCCCGGCAGGGAGATCGTGATTCCGACACCATGCCCTTCCTGCATCGGGTCGGGGTGGCCCTGGTGGTGCTGGCCGTGGCACTTGGGGTGGGCGTCGGGGCCGGTGCCGTCTGGGAGACGGTCCGGCCCAGCGGCCGGACCGCCACCAATGCGGCCCCGGCGCCGACGGCAGTATCGTCCGGCGGTCCCGCAGCGGCCGCGCCTAGCCCGAGCACGGGGGCAGCCGGCGGTAAGGCAGCTGGCGGTCAGGCGGCCGCGGGCCAGATCGCGGTGCCGACGGACTGGACCTCGTTCACCGACACTGTGCAGAAGGCCACCTTCTCCCACCCGCCGGTGTGGAAGCAGCGGCGCGACAACACCGGCATCTTTTATGGCGAGCCCGGCACCGTCTCGGAGTACGGACCGCAGAGGATCGGGGTGGCCCGGGTCGCGGTGCAGGATCCGGTGGCAGCGCTCACGCAGGTCCAGTCCGCCGAGTTCAACACGGTCCCCGGTCTGACCAGGGACCGTTCCGGCCCGGCGACGGACACCAGCGGTCAGCCCACCCAGGAACTCGTCGGCTCGTACGACCGGGAGGGGCAGCGGGTCTCTTACCTCATGCGCACGGTGTCGGTGTCCGGTGCCGTGTACGTGCTCATCGCGCGAGTGTCGACCGACGTCCTGGCGTCGCTCAATACGCTGATGGGCGCGCTGCGATCCTCGTTCGCGCCGGCCTGATCCGTCCCTGCCGGCTGGCCGTCGCGGGTCACATCCGCGGGCCGGGCCGCGCGGAACGGGCCGGAGCCAGCAAATTCCAGATCACCCTGCCCGTGGCGAAGGCGGCCGGTCCGGAGACGGCCGGCCAGCCGTGGGCCAGGGCGGGCAGCAGGAATTGCACGACCCGGGCCGAGGAGGCACAGGGGGTCTCCTTGCGCAGGGCGACGGCCGGTGACGTCACCGTGGTCGAATTCGCGGGCACACCCGGGACGGCGCTCGGCATCAGGACCCGCGGGGCGGCGTTCACCAGCGCGCTTGCAGGGTGCGCCGGCCCGCTTGCCGGGGGCACCGGGGGCACGGCGACGGGCGCGGCCACGTCCGCGTCCGTTCCAACGCTCAGCGCGGACTGTGATGCCACCGGGGCGTGCCATGGCATGCCGGTCGAATCCGTGAGGACAGTGTCCGTAGGCCGGCTCGGGACGGGGCAACGATCCACCGACCGGAACGGGATCATGCTCTCCTCGACCGGCGTGATCGCGGTCCGCAGCACCGGCGACCAGAGGGTCCCCTGGTAGGGCACATGGCCGTCCGCCCCGCCGTGGACGACCACGACGGTCAGCGGGGCGCCCGGACGGCAGTCCGACACCTGACGGCTGGCCGCCACGACGGCGATGCCCGCGAGTTCGTCCCCGTGTTCGCAGGCGTACCGGTAGGCCAGCATGCCGCCGTTGGACAGACCGATCAGGCTGACCCTGTTCCGGTCGATCGGGTAATGCTCGCTGAGATGCGCGATCAACGCGCGTAGCCAGCCGGCGTCATCGGTATGGTTGATCACGGCGGTGTCGCAGCAGGTTCCAGCGTTCCATGCCCTGTTGAGGCCGTCCGGGTACACGACGGCGAGGCCGGCGGCACGGGCGAGGTTGTCCAGGTCCCAGTGCTGCTTGGGGTCCGCGCCGTCGTAGTGCAGGCTGTGCAGCGCCACGAGCAGGGGATAGGGCTTCGGGGCGTCGGACGGGGGCAGGGTCATCCGGATGCGGGCGCCCCGTCCGGAGCGTTCGAACGCATCGGGACCCGTGGTGGGCGCCGGGGTGGCGGCCAGGACTACATGACCACGTCGGGGACCCTCCAGCACGCCGCAGCCGGACGTCGTCAGCAGAAGGGGAACCAGGAGGGTGAGGAGCCAGACCGCGGCGACGCGGCGGCGACGGACGGCCGGCACGAGGGCCATTCTGACGCGCGTCCAGCGCCCCGGGCGTCACCGGTGTCGATGATTGCTCTTCGTGTTCGAACTACTACGAGCGAGATCGCCCTCGGGGGTGCGGACCACATTGAGTCTGGGACGATCCGCGTCGGAAGGCACCCAGCGGCCCGATGATCGTGTCTCCGTGTTTTCCGCGGCCGTGCGGTAACGGTCGAACGCCTCCTGGGCACGGCTTTCCAGATCGCCCACGAGAGCGAGTGACTCGCGTACCCGCCGCTCCCCGGCGGGACCGGCGGCGAGCAGGTCCGACAGACAGTTGTCCACGGCACGCCGCGCCGCCAGCCAGCCGAGGAGCAGTCGGGAGCGCTCCATATCCGAGAGCTCGTCCACCGAGATGTCCCTCCGCTCGCCACTCGTGACGTTGATGAGGTTTCCGCCGTGAGGATCGGCCACCTGCGGACCGATCTGGCAGGGTCCCCTGGCTGGGTCAGGTGTCCGGGTCAGGGCGATATGCGTGGTCGAGGTCAGCGACCGACTTTTACCGTCCGTCCTCTCCCAGAGTGCCCCACCTGAGGCCCGAACACGCCGCAGTTCGCCGAACGCACACCCACCGGCCGACGGCGACCGGGATGTGGGGGACGGACCACACGTTACGTGGGTCCCCCCGGAAGCGGTCGGCCGGCGGGCGGCGGGGGCTCGTCCACCGCAGACGGTGGAGGCCGTTCGGAGGAGCCGGTTTTGGACAGTGGCCCCTCGCCCGGTGGCGGGATCGGGGGTCGAGGCGAGGCGACGGCCGGCGGTGGCAGCGGCCGTTCCGGCGCGTGTGCCGGGGAGGTGGTGGGGCGGCGATCGTGCCACTTCGCCCGAGCCTCGGCGGCGGTGTCCTCGACGTGTTCGAGGATCTCCTCCCATCGGATCTGCATGGGTCGAATGAGGCCGCCTCCCACGCCGACGACGATCACACCGGTGAGGGAGGCCAGGATCGCCCAGAGGACCGGTGTGGTGACCGACGTCGCGAGTCCCACCTCGTCCAACCCCGTTTTGCCGAAGGCGACTACGAGCACGGTGGCCACGATGTTGCCGGCCGCCCGTCCGTACGCGAGGTCGCGTAGTGCCTCCGTGACGAAGGTCCGGACGACCCGGGCGAGGCCGACCCCGATCATGATGACCAGCGTCGCGAGCAGGGTGCGGAGCAGCAGAGCGAGTAGATCGGTCACGGTGTCCTCGGCCGTGTTCGGTCCGAAGACCCCCAGCGCGATCCGCAGCACGCCGAGCAGGCCGATGCCCATGAGCACCCGGAGCCCGCTCGCCCGCACGCTCTGGGCCGGCTGGTGCAATAGCCGCGGCAGGCCGGCGCGATCGATGATCCGATCCAGGCCGGCGCGTTCGGTGAACCGGGTGACGAGGCGCGTACCCGCCCGGACCAACAGCCAACCGAGCAGACAGATCGCGAGGAAGAGGCCTACTTTCGGAGCTGTCGCGGCGATTTGCGACCATGCGTCGGAGAAGCCCCGATCCCACTCCACGGCAAGCGTCACCCGTACAGCACAACAGCAAACGCTGTGTAGTTGAATGATGACACGCCGCTATTTTGCGGGGTGGTCCCGTGGATTGGCCACCCTTGATCCTGGGCAGGGGGATGCGTGGGCAGGATCCCCCGCTCGAAGACCGGCGGAGAAGTGGCGGGCTCCGCCGGAGGTGGTCGCGTCGGCGTGGGATGTGGAGGGCAGCTCACGCACGGCGCGCCACGCATCGCCTTGTACCACGCATTGCCCCGCACCCCCGGCACCGGGGTCCCGGCACGCCGGGTCTCCCAGGGCTCGTGCGGCTCGTGCGGACGGGCGAGGGCCCGTCCGGTTGAATCGGTGGATGAGCATGCAGCCCGTACACATACCACCACGGGCGGACCTGCCGACCCTGGCGGCGGCGGCCGCCGACTGCCAGGGATGCGACCTCGCGCAGCTGCCCGGTACCCGCACGGTCTTCGGGGTCGGCCCCGCGCACGGCTGGCTCGCCCTCGTCGGCGAGCAGCCGGGCGACATCGAGGACCGGCGGGGTGCGCCGTTCGTGGGCCCCGCCGGCAAGCTGCTCGACCGGGCCCTCGGCGAGGTGGGACTCGACCGTGCCGAGGTGTACATGACGAACGCCGTCAAGCACTTCCGGTATCGCACCGGCAACGGCCCGCGGCGGATCCACCAGACCCCGGACCCGCGGCATGTCACCGCGTGCCGTCCCTGGCTATCCGCGGAGCTCAACCTCGTTCGGCCGGCGATCGTCGTGATCCTGGGGGCTACGGCCGGTATGTCGCTGCTCGGACCGTCGTTCCGGGTGACGAAGATGCGTGGCCGGCTGCTCCCCGGGCCGGCCGGCTCCGGGGCTCAGCTGCTCGCCACGCTGCATCCCAGTGCGGTGCTACGGGCAGATCCCGCCCGCCGTGACGAGGTCTACGCCGGATTCGTCGACGATCTGCGGATCGCCGTGGCGGCCCGTCCCGCCATGGGCCCGTCCGCCTCGGTGGATGCATAGCCCACCCGGGCCCCGGCGATCCTCCGCCGGGAAGGGCCTCGTTACCGATCTTCTTCTAGGCGATGATGTCGATCGGTGTACCGAGGGGAACGGTCTGGGCGAGTCTGGTGATCGCGTCGTTGCTCAGGCGGATGCATCCGTGGCTGACGTCCTTGCCGATGAGCTTTGGTTCGTTCGTCCCGTACATGCCGATGACCGGCTTGTGGCCGCCGAACGAGCTGAGTGATGTCGAGAAGCCGTTAAGCCCGAAGGCATACGGCCCGTACGGACCGTTCGGGTCACGCGGCTTGAGCAGCTCCATGAGATAGAAGCGCCCGCCCGGCGTCGGGGTGTCGGCGGTGCCGATCCCCACCGGCTCCTCGGCGATCTGCGTCCCGTTGCTGAACACATGGAGTCGGTGCCTGCCGCGGGAGACAACCAGCCGGTACGACGTCTCGGACGCGGCGACCTGGTCCGCCTTCAACCAGCCGGTGCTGCCGTTCGGCTGCACCGGCAGCAGTACCTGCCACCATCCCGACAGCTTGGCCTGGACGAGGAAGACCCGCTTGACGCCGTTCTCATTCGGACTGGCCAGCGTGGAGGAGGGTTGGGTGTCAGTCGGGGCGCTGTAGACGTCGACGCTGGCACCCACGGCCGTGACCACGGTGCTCTTTCCCTGGCCGAGCCCGGCGACGGCGGCGAGCTGGTTGCGCACCTGCAGGGAGAGATCGGTGGAGGCGTTCCTGGCGCCGTCGCCGCAGCTGGTCAGCACGACGCCACCCAGGATGGCCGCGAGGGCGCCCGCGGCCATCCTGGGACCAGGTCCGGAGCTCATCGCGTGTAGTGCGGATCGGCCGGGACGGCGCTCGTGGCGGCGGGCACCGCGACGGGTAGCGGAGCGGGCGGTGCGAGCGGCAGCGGGGCCGACCCGCCCGTGCAGTTGGAGACACCGACCGTCGGCACGGTCACGAGCAGAACCTTGGTCTTGGCGTCCCAGGGGGAGCCGATTACCGCGAGCGCCTTCGAGGGGACGTCAACGGTCTGCTTCGGCCCGATGTCCAGAATCCCGCCGTGCAGGCTGGTGTCGAACCAGCCGAATCCAAAGGCCTTGTCCGCGGTGTTCTTCAGTTTCCAGGAGGGGACGGAGCCGTCGCAGGTGAAGGTGAGGAACAACGGGTTGACGTCCATGTCGTCGATGCTGTTGATCTGCTTGTCCAGCGGGACCTCGAAGGGCAGCAGGTCGAGGAAACCGTCGAGTGTCGGGTTGCCGGTGCCGTTGATCGGGCTCGCGGAGGACGTCGCGTCCGCCGTCGCGCCCGGAATCAGGGCCGCGGCGTCGGTGGGCGTGGCATTCGGCGTGGCGCTCGGATCGAGGCTCGGAGTGGCGGTCGGGCCGGCCGGCCCGACCGTCGGGTCCACGCCGGCCAACGGCACCGTCGGGTCCACGCCGGCCAACGGCTCTGTCTTCGGTGTCGCCGTCGGGGCGTCGGCAACGAGGGGGGACGGGCTCGGCTGGGTGACGGCTGTGGCTGTGGCCGTGGGCGACGGTTCCGGAGTTTCGGCGAGCGCCGGGAAGGCCAGTGCGATGGTCGCCGTGCCGAGAACGCCGGCCACCGCGGCACGCATTCTGGTGATACGCATAAATCCGTCTCCTCGACGTGTGCCGAGCACGTTGATTGCGGGCAGGAGCGATTGCAGCCAAGAAGGTAGCAACGCGCCGTTCGTCCCCGGGAGGCCGGGTCCGGCGTAGCGGAACTGTTGGGTGGCGCGGCCGCGGTTTCGTGGTTGTCCGATGGGGTCCGTTGAGTCCGGCACGTTCAGCACCGGCCCAGTACGTTCAGTATCGTTCCGGCACGTTCAGTGCGGATCCGATGGGTTCAACGGCGAGCGGCGAGCGGCGAACGGCGAACGGCGAACGGCGAACGGCGAACGGCGAACGGCGAACGGCGAACGGCGAACGGCGAACGGCGAACGGCGAACGGCGAACGGCGAACGGCGAACGGCGAACGGCGAACGGCGAACGGCGAACGGCGAACGGCGAACGGCGAACGGACGTCAGTGAAGACCGCTAAGCCGGGCCGAGTCAATAAGGTGTCTCCGGGTGTGTCGCCGGCCGGCGGATGCGCGATTGCCGTGACGGTCAGGGGGCGAGGCGTTCGATGACCCAGAGATCTCCGGCCGCGGTCGGGACGACGGAGTCCGTGCCGTCGCCGTCGGCCGGTACCGACACCCGCCGGTACCGCAGCCGGTCGTGCAGCCGGTCCGCGCGGCCCTGCCAGAACTCCACGATGTCCGGCACGATGCGTAACCCACCCCAGAACTCCGGTGTCGGCACCCGGGTGCCCTCGGGCCAACGGGCCGCGAGCTTGGCGGCGCGGTCGTCGAGCACCGTACGGGACTCGATGATCGTCGACTGGTGGCTGGCCCAGGCGCCGAGCTGCGAACCACGCGGACGCGACTGGAAGTAGCGTTCCGTCTCGGCCCGGCTCACGCGCTCGATCGATCCGATGACGACGACCTGGCGCTCGAGGGCATACCAGGGGAAGACCAGCGAGCCGAAGGGGTTCTCGGCAGCCTCACGGCCCTTGCGCGAGGTGTAGTTCGTGTAGATCACAAAGCCCCGCTGGTCGAACCCCTTGAGCAGCACGGTCCTGGCACTGGGCCGCCCGGCGGCGGATGCCGTCGCGAACACGGCCGCGTTGGCCTCCGGAACGCCTACCCCGGGGGTGGCTGCGTCGGTGAACCAGGCGGCGAACTGTTCGACCCAGGTCGGCGCGAGATGCTCCGGCTCCAGATGACCGGTGCGGTAGCCCTGGCGGAGCAGGGCGGGATCGGGGACGTCCGGATCCGGACCGCCCACCGGCGGCTCGTCGGCAGCGGAGGCTGGGGCCACGCCCCGATCCTGCCAGGCAGGCCGCGCGCGCCAGCGGGACGGCCCCGAGGGTGATCCCGCCGGGCCAGGGTCCGTCGTCCTGGTCAGGAGAGCTCGGTCAGGAGCTCGCGGACGCCGAGGTCCCAGCGAACCGTAAGGTCGGTGCACCGCCGGCCAGCCAGCCGATATGGCGCGTCGCCGCCCGACGACCCCGACAGCAATGCTGGTACCAGGGTGATACCGCGGGCGGCGAGATCATCGGCCAGTGCGGGTAGCCATTCCTGGACGATCCACGGCGCGTGGATTCCCAACGTGGAGTATCCGAGCACGAGAAAGTCGGCGGCGGCGAGCGTCTCATTCATGAACATGGACACGGTGTCGCCGATGCGTATCTCCCAACGGTCCAGGTGCACCGCGTGCCCCGCCGCGCTGATCGCCCGGCCCAACCGTTCGGCGGATGCGATGTCCGCCGCGCGATGACTGATGAAGACGAACGCCATGATCCTCCCGTCGTGTTCGCGCTGCGTGACTGCCGCCGGTCAGGCGTTCCAGGCACGAGGCCCGACCGTAGCGCGGAATGATCTCAGTTGACCAAACTTTCCGTTCACCGCTCTCGGCATATTCGTATAAATAGTAATATGATGAAAAAACTGTTGTGACTTACGTCATATTTTATGGGTTTCGCGTTGCCCAGTGCATCGGTCTGTGCGCGGTCGGTTCCAGATCAGGGTTGGATGGAGCATCGCGGGGCACGCGGGGCACCTGCGCCCTGGCGCGGTGGGATGCCTCGCGGCAGGATCGGATGGAGCAGCACCCACGGGGCAGCACCCACGAAGCAGCACCGACGGGGCAGGACGCGGACGGGCCGCCGGCGGGACCATAGAGACAGAACCGGTGGGACCAAGAGACAGAAGCGGAGATCCGGACTCGATGGCCGAGAAAACAAGCGATTTCAAGCCCGGTCTGGAAGGTGTGATCGCCTTCGAGACGGAGATCGCCGAGCCGGACAGGGAAGGTAGCGCGCTGCGTTACCGCGGCGTCGACATCGAAGACCTTGTTGGCAAGGTCGACTACGGCCACGTCTGGGGGCTGCTGGTCGACGGGGCGTTCGAGCCCGGACTGCCGCCGGCCGAGCCCTTTCCGGTCCCGGTGCACTCTGGTGACATCCGGGTGGACGTGCAGAGCGCGCTCGCGATGCTCGCGCCCTACTGGGGCCTGGGCCAGCTGATCGACATCACCCCGGAGCAGGTGCGGGACGATCTTGCCCGGGCGTCGGTCGTGGCGTTGTCGTTCGTCGCCCAGTCCGCGCGGGGCCTCGGTCAGCCGGCGGTGCCGCAGAAGGAAGTTGACCGGGCCCGGACGATAACCGAGCGGTTCATGATCCGTTGGCGTGGTGAGCCGGATCCCAGGCACGTCCAGGCCGTGGACGCCTACTGGGTCTCGGCCGCCGAGCACGGCATGAACGCCTCGACGTTCACCGCCCGGGTGGTCGCCTCGACCGGCGCGGACGCCTCGGCGGCGCTGTCGGCCGCCGTCGGTGCGCTGTCCGGTCCGCTGCACGGCGGTGCTCCGTCCCGGGTGCTCGCGATGCTCGACGAGGTCGAGCGCACCGGCGACCCCCTCGGCTACGTCCGCCGCGCCCTGGACCGTAAGGAGCGCCTGATGGGCTTCGGGCACCGAGTGTACCGCGCCGAGGACCCGCGGGCCCGGGTGCTGCGCCGGACCGCTCGTGACCTGGGCTCGACCCGCTACGAGGTGGCGGAGGCGTTGGAGGCCGCCGCGATCGAGGAGCTGGCCAACCGGTTCCCGGATCGCCCGCTGCGGACCAATGTCGAGTTCTGGTCGGCGGTGGTGCTGGACTTCGCCGAGGTGCCGGCCCATATGTTCACGTCCATGTTCACCTGTGCCCGCACCGCCGGCTGGAGTGCCCACATCCTGGAACAACAACGCACCGGGCGGCTGATCCGCCCGTCCGCGCGGTACGTGGGCCCCGCTCCGCGCCCGCTCGGTGACGTCCTGCCGGGGGTCAGCCGTGGCTGACGCTCCCGCGATCGTGCTGCCCGACCGGCTGCGTCCCCGGGACGGCCGGTTCGGCTGTGGCCCGTCGAAGATCCGTCCTGAGGCGGTCGAGGCCCTCGCCGCGAGCGGGGCGACCTACCTCGGCACCTCGCACCGGCAGAAGCCGGTCAAGAGCCTGGTCGGCCGGGTGCGGGCAGGCCTGTCCGAGCTGTTCTCCCTGCCCGAGGGCTACGAGGTCGTGCTCGGGATCGGCGGTGCCACCGCCTTCTGGGACGCGGCCGCCTTCAACCTCGTCCGGACCCGCTCCCAGCACCTCGTCTTCGGCGAGTTCGGGGGCAAGTTCGCCGACACGACGAAGGGCGCGCCGTTCCTGGCCGCGCCGTCGGTGATCTCCTCGCCGCCCGGTACGCATCCGGACTGGGCGCCGGAGGCGGGCATCGACGTCTACGCCACCCCGCACAACGAGACCTCGACCGGTGTCGCCCGTCCGGTCCGCCTGCCGGTGGGTGCGGACGACGGCGCCCTGCACCTAGTCGACGCCACCTCGGGAGCCGGCGGGCTGCCGGTCGATGTGCGCGAGGTGGACGTCTACTACTTCGCGCCGCAGAAGAGCTTTGCCTCCGACGGCGGCCTGTGGACGGCGCTCGTGTCCCCGGCGGCGATCGACCGGCTCGCCGAGATCGCCGCAACGGACCGGTGGATCCCGCCGTTCCTCGATCTCGCCACGGCCCGGGACAACAGCTCCAAGGACCAGACTTACAACACCCCGGCGGTCGCGACGCTGTTCCTGTTCGCCGACCAGATCGAGTGGATGCTCGCCCAGGGCGGGCTGGACTGGTGCGTGCGGAGGACCGCGGAATCGTCGTCCATCCTCTACACCTGGGCCGAGAAGACTTCCTACGCGACACCGTTCGTCGCCGACCCGGCCGCGCGTTCGCAGGTCGTCGTGACGGTCGACTTCGAGGGGGTGGACGCCGCCGCCGTGGCCAAGGTGCTGCGCGCAAACGGTGTCGTCGACGTCGAGCCCTACCGCAAGCTCGGCCGCAACCAGCTGCGGGTGGCCTGCTTCCCGGCGGTCGAGCCGGCCGACGTCGAGGCGCTCACCGCGAGCATCGACTACGTGGTCGAGCACCTGTAGGCGCCGGGAACCGGCGGGAGCCGCCGGCAACCACAAGGGCCGGGGCCGCGGGAGACACCGCGGCCCCGGTGGGGGCTACGGCCGGTCAGCGCAGCGGGCGCTCCGGTGCCGCCTGGGCCGCCTGGGCCGCGATCGGGTCGGTCCCGCTGTCCACGACCCCGCTACGGTCGTCGATCGGGACATATGGCCGCTGGTCGTAGCCGATGTACAGCTGGCGCGGTCGGGCGATCTTCTGCTCGGGGTCGAGCAGGCCCTCTTCCCACTGTGCCAGCCATCCCGGCATCCGGCCGATGGCGAACAGCACCGGGAACATCTCCACCGGGAAGCCCATCGCCTGGTAGATGATGCCGGTGTAGAAGTCGACGTTCGGGTAGAGCTTGCGCGCGACGAAGTACTCGTCCTCCAGCGCGATCCGCTCCAGCTCCATGGCCAGGTCGAGGAACGGGTTCGTGCCGGTGACCTTGAAAACCTCGTCGGCGACCTGACGGATCACCCGGGCCCGCGGGTCGTAGTTCTTGTAGACCCGGTGGCCGAAGCCCATCAGCTTTTTCTTGCCCTCCTTCACCTGGGCGATGAAGGCGGGGATGTTCTCGACCGACCCGATCTCCGAGAGCATCCGCAGCACCTGCTCGTTGGCGCCACCGTGCAGCGGACCGTAGAGCGCGGAGATCGCGGCGGCGGCCGCCGAGAACGGGTCCGCCTGCGAGCTGCCGACCGCGCGCATCGCGTTGGCCGAGCAGTTCTGCTCGTGGTCGGCGTGCAGGATGAACAGCACGTCGAGGGCGTGCTCCAGGTTGGGGTCCGGCTCGTACTTGAGCTCGGTGGCCTTCCACATCATGTTGAGGAAGTTGCCGGCGTAGGACAGGTCATTGTCCGGGTAGACGTACGGGAAACCGACCGAGTGCCGGTAGGAGAACGCTGCCAATGTCGTGATCTTGGCGATCAGGCGGACGATCTGCAGCCGGCGCAGCCCCGGGTCGTCGATCGTCTTGGCGTCCGGGTAGAAGGTCGACAGCGCACCCACCGTGGAGACTAGCATGCCCATCGGGTGCGCGTCGTGGTGGAAGCCGTCGATGAACTTCTTGATCGACTCGTGGACCAGGGTGTGATGGGTGATCTCGTCTTCCCAGGTCGACAGCTCCTCGGCGGAGGGAAGCTCGCCGGCGAGGAGCAGGTAGGCGACCTCGAGGAAGCTGCTCTTCTCCGCCAGCTCCTGGATCGGATAGCCGCGGTAGCGCAGGATGCCGGCGTCACCGTCGATGTAGGTGATCGCACTTCTACAGCTCGCCGTGTTCGTGAAGGCGGGGTCGTACGTCATCAGCCCGAAGTCGTCGTCGCTCGTTTTGATCGAGCGAAACGCACTCGCACGTACCGTGCCGTCCGTAACCGGTATCTCATATATTTTTCCGGTGCGGCTGTCGGTGACGGTCAGTGTGCTGACCTGCTCGGACACGCCGGGCTCCTCTCGCTGTGGCGGTGCCGCAATGACGGCACTGGCCCAAGTCGGGGCGCGCGTCCGGGTACGGAGCGCTCACGCCGGTTCGCTGGCTCACATGGTTGTTCCCAAGTTTGGCCGTTCGTGCCTGCACATGCCCGTGATCGGGGGGCTCCGTCCCACGTGGGCTGCGCCACCCCGGTGGGACAGAGTCTTCCGTGGCTGCGCTCGGGGGTGGAATCACGCTTCGATGGTCACTGCGGCTCGCCCAACCGGGTGGACCGCTACTCGGAGAGCGAGGAGTGGTCCTCGCCGCCGGCCTCGCCACCGGTGGCTCGGAGCCAGGCCAGCACGGCCAGTACCCGACGGTTGTCGTCCGCGGAGGCCGGCATCCGTAGCTTCGTGAAGACGTTGGCTACGTGGTTCTCGACGGTCTTCGGCGCCAGATGGAGCTTGGCGCCGATGCCCTGGTTCGATCGCCCCTCGGCCATGTGCCGGAGCACGGCCCGCTCCCTGGCGGTGAGGCGTTCCAGTTCGCCGGCCCGCCGGCGATGGGTCAACAGGCCGGCGATGATCTCCTCGTCGACGACGAGCCGACCGCTGACCACCCTGCGTAACGCGTCGTGCAGCGCGGTGATGTCGTCCACCCGGTCCTTGAGCAGATATCCGATGCCGCCGCCCCCGTCACCCAGCAGCCGCAGCGCGTATGGCGTCTCGGCGTACGTGGACAGCACCAAGACGCCCATCGCGGGATGGGCCGCACGTATCGCCTCGGCCGCTAGCAGCCCTTCGTCGGTGAACGTCGGAGGCATCCGGATGTCCAGGATGACGGCGTCGGGCCGGCCGCAGGCGAGCTGGTCGATGATCTCGTCCGCGGTCCCGGCCTGCGCGACGACCTCGACTCCCGCGGCAGCCAGCAGCATGGCCAGCCCCTCGCGGAACAGTACTGAGTCATCCGCGACGGCTACCCGCACGGGATGCTCGCCGTCAGTCGGGTGCCGCCGCCGGACGGGCTGAGGATGCTCAGGTCGCCGCCGAGCGCACGTACCCGGTCCGCGAGACCCGCGAGCCCGCCACCCTCGACCACGACGGCACCGCCCTTACCGTCATCGGTGACCTCGATCAGGATGCCGTCGTCCACGCACCGGACCGTCACCCGGACCTGGGCCGCCCCGGCGTGTTTGACCGTGTTCGTCAGCGCCTCGCAGATCGTGTAGTAGGCGCCGGCCTCCAGGATCGGCTCGAACCGGACGGTCGGGATGTCGAACTCGACCTTGACGGGGAGGGGCTCGACCACCACCTCCAGGGCTGGGAGCAGCCCACCCTGACTCAGCATGGCCGGGTGGATTCCCCGGGCCAGACTGCGCAGGTCCTGGAGAGCATGATGCAGATCCTCGCGAGCGGCTTCGATGGCAGAGATCGTATCGGGGTCGGAGGTCTTTGTCCGGGCGAGTCCCAGCCTGGTGGCGAGGGCCAGCAGCCGTTGCTGGACGCCGTCGTGCAGATCGCGCTCGAGGCGGCGCCGTTCGATCAGGCCGACCTCCACGATGCGGGCCCGGGAGGCGCGCACGGCGTCCAGCTGCGCGGCCACGGCGGCGTGCAGCCGGGCGTTCTCCAGCGCCATGGCGCTGGCCTGCAGTGCGACCGTGACCAGGTCGCGGTTGCGCTCCTGGGCGGCGGCGGCGGAGATCAGCGCCAGTGGCGCGCCCGACGAGGTCGTCACCGGCACGAGCAGCCGGCTGGCTCCGGGACGGGGCGGGGTGGCCGTTGCGCCTTCGGCGTCGACGTGCCGCCGCTCCTGCGGCATCCACAGGAAGAGCTCGGCGGAGTCGTCGTGCAGAGCCGTACGCAGGATGTCTCGTACGGCCGGGACCGTCGGCGGCATCGGCAGCGTCGCCAGGAGCTGTGCGATGCGGGCGCGGGCGAGCTGGCGGCGTACGCCCGCCGCGGCGAAGGACAGGGGGATGGTCAGCAGCGCGAGCGCGATGAGGATGAAGGCCGGCGGGACGTAGGCTCCGCTGGGGTTGTAAACGAAGATGTTGACCGTGGCGACGAGGGTGAACGCGACCAGCAGTGCGATGGCGACCGGTCCGAAGATCCGGCGGTCGAGCGCGGAGTAGCGGCGCAGCCGCGCGCGGACAACCCAAAAAAGGCCGCGGCCAGCACGAGGGTCAGGCTGTTGAGGACCCAGATGATCTCCTCGAAGACATCCCGGTCGATCGGCGAGCCATACCACCAGACATTTCGGGAATATCCGAGCCAGGTCGGGTCGGAGATGCCGACCAGTCCCAGGTTCGCCACCGGGATGACGAGGACGGCGCTTGCCAGCAGGGCGCGCTCGCGGTTGCTCTGCAATCGCCCGACCGGATATCGCAGCGCGCCCCAGCCGAGACAGACCCAGAAATGCGTGTAGGCGAACGTGGAGATGAAAGCCGACGGACCCTTGTCCCATGCCACGGTCCAGGTCAGTGCCCACAGCAGACCACTGAAGATCATGGCTCCGGTGGCGCTGCCCAACGCGTCCTCGCCGTTCAGCAGCACTCCGGTGAGGACGAAGGCGAGCGCCACCGAGACGTTGATGCCCGCCGCCACCGGGTTGTCGGAGAATGCCAGCCACTGGCAGGCGACCGTTCCGGCCGTGGTGGCTATACCCCCGATGCTGAAGCACCATGAGCGGTGGCGGGCGGCGCAGGCGGCCAGTCGGCGGGGTACACGCGGATGAGGCACCTCAATCCACCATATGTAGCCGGAATCTCACCGAACAAGCGTCGCACATGACGACCGGGGGTTTCGAGGGTTCCCCCCTACTCTCCTGGCGGCAACCCCCCGAAGAACTCTGGAGCTGCCCCCGAAGCCAGCGGTGGCATCGAAGGTGGAGGCTGGGAGAAACGGGTCGGTGTCCCTCGGGGACCGGACCTTCGGGGGCCGAGCCTTCGGGGGCCGGAGATCGCGAGAGGCCTCCTGTGGTGGTGGGTCGGCTGCCGCTGGGGGGTAGCCGGCCCGCCTCCTGCTGTTTTCGGCGGTTCACCAGAATGTCATTCGTTTCTGAGTGTCGCTAACGAGTACCGTCGTGAGATGGAGACCGAGACGGCACGTGAGGCCGAACTCGCGTCCGCGCTGCGCCTGTCGGTGATGCGGCTTTCTCGGCGCATGCGCCAGGAGCGGTCGAGCCGGTTCACCCCCACGCAGACTTCCGCGCTTGCTACGCTGGAACGGCATGGCCCTATGACGCTTGGGGAGATCGCCGTCCACGAGCGCGTCCAGCCGCCGTCGATGACCCGGGTGATCGCGCATCTGGCCGTCACCGGGCTCGTCGAGCGCCGGCCGCACCCCACCGACGGCCGTCAAGTGATCGCTGAGGTGACCGAGGCGGGTCGAGCCCTGCTCGAGGACGACCGTCGGCGCCGGGACGAATGGCTGACCGATCGGCTGGCCGAGCTCTCACTCGAGGAGATCGCCGCGCTGAACCGCGCCGCACCGATCCTGGACGCGCTTGCCGGCTCGTAGGCCGCCCGCCGATCCGAGCATCGTTCCAAGCGCCATTCAGAGCTCCACCCAACCGCCCCGCTGATGGGAGGTCTGCGCGGCGGCCATCAGATGGTTCGCAGTGAGCAGGTCGTGGAAGGTGGCGCCGCGGACCAGCCGGGCGTCGTCGAGTTCGGTGGCGCGCACCACGTCGTAGGTGGCCTCCACCAGCCCCGGCCGGGAGGTCGGCACGGTCGGCATCATCAGATCCCGGATGCCGCTGCCGTCCTGGCGGCGGACCAGACGGCCCTGGACGACGATGCGTCCGGAGTCGCCGCACACCGTGAGGGTGGCGGTGCCGAGGTCCCCGCCCATCTGCTCGTTGATCAGAACCGTCGCGCCGCTCGCCGCCAGCAGGGCCAGCGTCACCGGTGCGTCCGGGGTGAGCGCCGGGGCGGGCATCGCGGCCGGATCGGCGCAGACCGCGAGGATCTCGCCGCACCAGCGCGTCGCCAGATCGATGATCTCGACCCGCCCGGCGGGCCCGTCCGGCGCGCCCACCACGGTCATCTGGGTGAGCCGGCCCAGGGAGGGAACGGTCGCCGCGACGTGGGTGGCGGCAGGCCAGGCCCGCCCGTCGAGCGCGACCACGTGGGCGAGATCGCCCTCCTCGGCGAGGTCGGCGACCGCGCGCAGGGCCTCGGCCTCGACGGTCGCCGGCCCGGCCAGGAGCACGTGCAGGCCGATCTCGGCCGCTTGCCGGGCGACGATGTCGGACGCGGGCGGCGGCATCTCCACGCAGACCGCCTCGATGTCGTCCGAGAGCAGGGTGAGCAGATCTGCGTACGCCCGTCGGACACCTGCCTCGGCGGCCCAGGCCAGGGACTCCAGCGGTTCCGGGGCGAGGAGACCGACGACGTCGACCCCGGCGTCGCGCAGCACCTCGGCGGTGGTGCTGTCCGAGCCATCGGTGACCAGGGCCATCGCGAGGGGCAGGTCCGGCTGCCGCCGGCGCACGACGCGCCGCAGCTCCCGCCATGCCTGAGAAAGGGCGGGATCGCGCGGCGGCACCAGATCGGGGAGCGTCGTCACAGCATTGATAGTGCTCCCCGTCTGGTGGCGAGGGTCGCCGGTCAGCCCGATTGTCGCCGAGAATCTACCGGAGGCCGAGCGCTCGCCATCCGAGCCCGGAGCAGGTCCGTGTCGCACTGTTCGTCTCGTCCCAGGGAGACTGTCGTCCCAGGGAGAGGGAGCCTGTCATTCCAGGGAGGTTGTCGTTCCAGGGAGGTTGAGCTGGCGACCAGACTGTTCGTGGCGGCCGTCCCACCCCCCGAGGTCGCCGAGGCGCTGCTCGCGGCCGTGCACAGGACGCGCGCCGCGGCGGCGGATCTGCGCTGGCCCACGCCGGACCAGTGGCACGTCACGTTCGCCTTCCTCGGGCCAGTGCCGGACGACCGGCGCGCCGAGCTCGACGCGAGACTGGCGCGGGTGGCACGCTGGCACGGCCCGTTCGCCGTCGAGACGGTCGGTGGCGGACCGTTCGGCGACCGGGTGCTGTGGACCGCGGTGCGGCAGCCACCGCCGGTGACCGCGGACGCATCCGTCGACTGCATTGCCGCAGCCGCAGCCGCCGGTGACGTGGCAGGCTCGCGAGCCAGCCCACGCCTGACGGCGCTGGCAGTGGGGGTCCGGCGGGCCGCCGAGCGTGCCGGGGCGGCCGGCCGGGACACCCGTCCGCTGCGCGCACATCTGACGTTCGCCCGGGTGCCGAACGGGCGCGGGCGGGCACTGCAACCGCTCGTCGAGCTGTTGCGTGCCGATGTCCCACCGCTGCCCTGGAGCGTCGAGCGTCTCATCCTGATGAGCAGCTCGGGCGGCGGCGAGTCCGGATCATCCCCCACCTACCGGGCGGAGACGGTCTGGGACCTCGTCGGCGGTCAACCGTCGGTCGAGGGATCCGCCGGGCGGTAGCGATAGCCCACGCGGCGGATGGTCTCGATGCGATCCCGGTGCTCCGGGCCGAGCTTGCGTCGCAGCCGCGTCACCAGGACATCCACCGTGCGGATATCGGGAGCCGACTCGTCGTCGACCTGATGGCCCCAGACCGAGCAGAGCAGTGCCTCCCGACTGTACGCCTGCCCGGGATGGCGGACGAAGAAGTCCAGTACCTCGAACTCCAGGTAGGTCAGCTGCAGGGCCCGGCCGTCAACGGTGGCGAGCCAGGCGGTGCGGTCGACCCACACCCCGCGCCGGGGCGGCGCCGCGATCTCCCACTGGCCGGTCCGGAGGCCGGCGCCGGGCGTGTGTGCGGGCGCCGTCGCGGGCAGGGATGGTCTCGGCAGGGACGGTCGTGGAAGGGACGCCGCCGGGACGGACGCCGCACGGGCGGGCGCGGTGCGGGGCGTCCGGTACGGGAGGACGGTCGTCTGTGGGGGCATTGCTGGCCTTTCGGTCAGGTTTCTCTCGGTCACCGAAGATCGGGCGGGCGGCGAGATGCCGTCGACGTGTCAGCGTTCTGGACGGTGGGTGTTCTGGACGGTGGGTCCGCCGGGTACGCGGCGCGGTGGCGCGAAGATGGTGGCGGTGCCTCTCACCGTCGGC